>NZ_RZRQ01000227.1:0-9829 GCF_003997785.1 Mesorhizobium sp. M7D.F.Ca.US.004.01.2.1
GCCCGCGATGGCCTGATTCGGCCGAAACGTGAGCGGCGATTGTGTGGGCGAGGCCGGTCGGGTGCAGCTTTGCCAGCGGGGCCGCGGCGGCGGTGCAGACAAAGCCGTCGAGCAGCACGGGTATGCCGAGATAGCGGGCAGCCAGCGTGGCGCCGAAGATGGCGGCGAGTTCGCGGCCGCCGAGCGCGGCAGCGATAGCAAGCGGGTCGGCGAGGGTGGCCGCGTGACGCTTCAGGCCGGCTTCGATGGCGACGACCTTACGCTTCAAGCCGGCGTCATCGACGCCGGTGCCGCGCCCGGTCCATTTTTCCGCACCGCCGCCGAACAGGGCTGCTGAGATGGCAGCCGCCGGCGTCGTGTTGCCGATGCCCATTTCACCGAAGCAGATCAGGTCGAGATCTTTTGTCACCGCGTCGTAGCCGGCGGAGACAGCCGCGAGAAACGCCTCTTCGTCCATTGCCGGTACTTGCGTGAAATCGCCGGTCGGATGGTCGAGATCGAGCGGGATAACGTCGAGTTCGGCACCTGCCATGCGGGCAAGCTGGTTGATGGCGGCACCGCCGCCGGCGAAATTTGCCACCATCTGCACGGTCACTTCCGAGGGATAGGCCGAGACGCCTTGCGCGGTGACGCCGTGGTTGCCGGCGAAGACGAAAACCTTGACGCGGTCGAGTTTCGGCATGTCGCGGCCCTGCCAGCGCGCCAGCCAGGCGGCGATGGTCTCCAGCCGGCCAAGGCTGCCTTGCGGCTTGGTCAGCGTGTCCTGGCGGCGTGCGACCGCGTTTGCAGCGGTATCGCTGCCGGCCGGCAGTTCGAGGCAGGCGGCGCGCAGTTCTTCGAGTGATTTGAAGGGCATGGGGGTAAAGTCTCCGAAAGGGAATCAGGCCAAAAGGGAATCAGGAAAGGGCTACGGAAGCGACGAGCAGCACCGCGATTTCGCTTGCCTGCTGCAGTGCGCCGATCGTGTCGCCGGTCTGGCCGCCGATCTGGTTGAGGCAAAGGGCGCGGAATGCGGCAAACAGCAGGCCAAGCAGGATGAGCGCGAAAACGGCGCCGCCGAGCCCGAGCAAGAGGAGCGGAATCGCGCCGAGCACGGCGCTGGCTGTTGCCGTTTCGACCGAGACAGTGCCGGCATCGGCCGAGAGGCCGTCGATCCGCGCTGGGGGTAAGAGATGCATGAAGGCGCCAAGCAGGCCGCGAGAGGCCGCGTGCGCGGCCAGGAGGGCAAACAGCGCCTGTGTAGGCTCGACGAACTCCGACAGCGCGCTCCAGCGGATCAGCAGTGACAGGCCCAGCGCCGCCGCGCCATAAGCGCCGATGCGGCTGTCGCGCATGATCTCGAGTTTGCTGCCGCGTGATTTGCCGCCGCCAAAACCGTCGGCGACGTCGGATAGCCCGTCCTCATGCAGACAGCCGGTGGTGAGCAGAGTTGCCACAAGCGCGAGGGCCGCCGCCGGCCCCATGGCAAGGCCAAACCGTTCCGCCGTGGCAAAGACGATGGCGGCGATCAGGCCGACGACGAGGCCGGCGATGGGGGCCGCCCAGATCGCGGCGGCAAGGCTGCGGCCGCGAAAATCGAAGACGGGCAGCGGCAGACGGGTGAAGAAGACCAGGCAGAGCGCGATGTCGTCGACGATCTGCCGCGGTGAAAGGGCCAGGTTCTTGAACTTCATGCTCTAGCCCCTCGCAATCGCGTGGAAGAAGGTGCCGCTGACATGGCCGCGCCGATAGCCCGAGGCGCCGATCGGATTGCCCTGTCCGTCGGCGAGGTCGGCCAGCGGCTCGTCATTGCCGGTAGAGGTCATCTGCGCATAGTGGAATTCGTGGCCACGGATCAGCGCGCCAGCTGAGCCCAGCGGGCAATCGGCGCGCAACCGCGCCTCGCGATAGCCGAGGTTCATCTTGCGTTTGGCGAAGCTGGTGGAATGGCCGAGCAGGCCGAGCATCGCATGCGTTTCGCCTGACGCATCCTCCAGAGCTTCGCCCAGCACCATGAAACCACCGCACTCGCCATGGATGGGCTTCTTCGCCGCAAATCTTGCCATTCCGGCTTTGAAAGTCTCCGCTGCAGCGAGCCGGCCGGCGTGAAGCTCGGGATAGCCGCCGGGCACCCAGCAGACATCGCAATCCGCGTCGGGTGCCTCGTCGGCGAGCGGCGAGAACGGGACGATTTCGGCACCGGCTTTGCGCCAGTAGGCGGCGACATGCGGGTAGAGGAAGGTGAAGGCGGCATCCTCGGCCAGCGCGATGCGCTGACCGGGCGGCGCTAGCGCGTCAGCAAAGCCGCCAGACGCCGGGGTGAGGGGCGTCGCCAGGGCCATGATCGCATCGAGGTCGAGCGACCTTTCCGCCATGTCGGCCAGCCGGTCGAGATGCGCCATCAGGTCGTCATATTCGCCGGCCTGAACGAGGCCGAGATGGCGCTCCGGCAAATTGAGCGTGGGATCGCGCAGGATGGCGCCGACGACCGGCAGGCCGATCGCCTCGATGGCCTCGCTGCACAGCTTGCGGTGCCGCTCACTGCCCAGCCGATTGAGCACGACACCGGCCATGCGCACATCAGGATCGTAGGTGGCAAAACCCTTGGCGACGGCGGCTGCGGTGGTCGACTGGCCGGAGACGTCGAGAACCAGCAGCACCGGCAAGCCATAGAGCCGCGCCAGGTCGGCCGCCGAACCGGTGCGGCCTGGCGAGGCCGGAATGCCGTCGAACAGGCCCATGGCGCTTTCGAGGATGACGAAATCGGTGTCACCGGCGGCTTGCGCTGCCAGCGCGTTGAGGAGGGATGGCGGCATCGCCCAGCTGTCGAGGTTGACGCCGGACAGGCCCGTGGCGGCGGTGTGGAAGCCGGGGTCGATATAGTCGGGGCCGGATTTGGCGCCGCGCACTTTCAGCCCGCGCCGGGTCAGCGCGCGCAGGATGCCGATGGTGACGCTGGTCTTGCCGGAGCCGGAGCGCGGCGCGCCGATGATGATGGCCCGGGCCGTCATGCTTCCCCCGCCAGCGCTGCGCGCATGGCAACGATGCCGCCGACGACGATCAGCGCCGGCGAGGCAAGACCGGCGGTGGCCGCTTCCTCGGCAATGGTGGCGAGCGTGGCGACGACGGTTCGTTCCTGCGGCGTCGTCGCAGCGACGATCACTGCCGCCGGTGTTGACGGCGCCAACCCGCCGTCGAGCAGTGCCGCGGCGATCAAGGGCAGATTGGCCATGCCCATATAGACGACGACAGGCTGGCCGGTACGGGCGATTGTTGCCCAGTCGAGATCGTCATCGGTGCCGGCGGCATGGCCGGTGGCCAGGATCACCGCCTTGTTGATGCCGCGCATGGTGGCCGGAATGCCGGTGGCGGCCAGCGCGCTGAGGCCCGAGGTCAGGCCGGGCAGCACGCGGAACGGGATACCTTCCCGCGCGAGCGCCAGAGCTTCTTCGCCGCCACGGCCGAAAATATAGGGGTCGCCGCCCTTCAGCCTGACGACGCGGCGCCCGTCGCGCGCCAGCCGCACCAGCAATGCAGTGATGTCGTCCTGTTTCATCGACGGTTTTCCGCCGCGCTTGCCGGCAAAGAAAAGCTCGGCATTTTCAGCAACGGCGACGACATCCGATGAGACCAGCGCGTCGTAGACCAATGCATCCGCTTCGGCCAACGCCGCCAACACTTCCAGGGTCAGGCAGCCGGGGTCGCCGGGGCCGGCGCCGGCCAGCCAGACGTGGCCCGGGTCCAGGCGGCGCGGCTTGAAATTCAGCCGGGACAAAGCCTGTTCGAGCGTGGCGTTTTCGCCGGTGTTTTTGGTGCTGCCGCTCACAATCCGTCCCGTCCGCGAAAACGCCGTTGGTAATGGGCGTCGTACAATGAACTCTCGCCAAAACCTTCCGCCGCCAGCGAGCGGCCGACGAAGATGATCGCCGTGCGCTCCATCGGATCGGCGGCGAGCAGCGCTTCGATGGTCGCCAGCGTGCCGGTCAATACGCGTTCGTCTGGCCAGGAGGCGCGGAAGACGATCGCCACCGGGCAATCGCCGCCATAGTGCGGTGTCAGTTCGGCGACGACGCGGTCGATGGCGTGGATGGCCAGATGAATGGCCAGCGTGGCGCCGGTGCGGCCGAAGCCGGCCAGCGTTTCGCCGGGCGGCATTTTTGATGCGCGCCCGGAAATGCGGGTCAGCACCAGGCTTTGCGCGACTTCCGGAATGGTCAGTTCGCGACGAAGTGCGGCGGCGGCAGCGGCGAAGGAGGGGACGCCCGGCGTCAGCGTGTAGGGAATGCCGTGCTTTTCCAGCCGCCGGATCTGTTCGGCAACGGCGCTCCACACCGACAGGTCTCCGGAATGCAGGCGGGCGACATCATGGCCCGCCTTGTGGGCCTCGAGATAGGCGGCCTCGATTTCGTCAAGCGACATCGGTGCGGTGTCGATCAGTTTTGTCCCCGGCGCGCAGTGCTGCAGCAATTCGGGCGCGACGATCGATCCGGCGTGGAGGCAGACTGGGCAGCTCGCCAGCAGCCTGGCGCCGCGCAGCGTGATGAGGTCGGCAGCACCCGGACCGGCGCCGATGAAATGAACGGTCATGGAGCATCTCCGCTGATGGCGATGGCGCAGGTGACCGGGCCGAGCACCGTGCGAGGGCCGAGCAGCCTGGCGCCTTTGCCGGCGACGGCAAGGGCGGATGCCTCGGAAACCGATGGCGTGCCGGCAACATCCTGCGAGAGGTCGGAATGGCTGAGCGTGTCCGACGAGGCGGCCTGAAGCGTGGCGTCATCGACGACGATGACCGGAAGACTCAGCACGCGGCCAGCGGCAGAGATCGCTTCTTCATCCTTCTTGAGCGCGGCAGTCGCCAGTGCCGAAAGAGCCGTCATCGTCATGCCATGCGCTTCGAGCGCGGTCTCGATCGCCGCAAGCACATCCTCGACGCTCACGCCCTTTCGGCAGCCTATGCCCACGACCATCATGGCTTCACCCAGCTCCATTGGGTGACAGGCATGGCCGGCCGCCATGCCTGCATCGTGCCGACCGGCGACGCGCGGGAGATGTTTATCCGGGTGAGATCGCCGCCAAGCGAGACATGGCGGGCAAGAAGCAAGGTTTCCATCTCCAGCGTCACCGCGTTGGCGACCAGACGGCCGCCCGGGCGCAGGGCCTTGACGGCAGCGTTCAAGACGCCGGCATCGCTGCCACCGCCGCCAATGAAGATCGCGTCAGGCGTGTCCAGCTTGGCCAGCCCCTTGGGGGCGCTGCCCTCCACCACGACAAGGCCGGGAACGCCGCAGGCGGCGGCGTTGCGGCCAATGCGGGCGGCGCGGATCGGATCGGCCTCGATGGCAATAGTGCGCATGGAAGGGTGGGCCAGCATCCATTCGATGCCGATGGAACCGGAGCCGGCGCCGATGTCCCACAGCAATTCGCCACGCCTCGGCGCCAGTGCCGACAGGGTGATCGCGCGGATTTCGCGCTTGGTGATCTGGCCGTCATGAACGAACAGATGATCGGCAAGGCCAACCGTGAGCGGCAGGACGCGCGCATCCGGGCCGGACTCAACTTCGACCGCCAACACGTTGAGTGGATTGATGTTTTCGAGATCGAAGGCGTCGGCGCGGGCCGTGCGCCGGCTCTCGTTTGACCCGCCCAGCGCCTCCAGGATCGTCAGCCGCGAGGCGCCGAAGTCGAGTTCGGTGAGCAGGCGGGCGATCGCCGCAGGGGCTTCGGCGTCAGACGTCAGCGCCAGGATACGGGCGTTTGGCTGCAGTAGCGGCCGGATCAGGTCGAGCGGCCGGCCATGCAGCGAAACGGTTTCGGTGTCCTGCAGTGCCCAGCCGAGCCGGGCGGCCGCCAGCGAAACGGCTGACGGCGCGGGGATGACATGCATCTCCTGTGGCTTGACCTTGCGGGCGAGGGTGGCGCCGACGCCGTGGAAGAACGGATCGCCGGAAGCGAGCACGCAGACGCGCCTGCCGGCAAGCGCCAGCACGTCGCGCATCTCGGCATCGAAAGGTATCGGCCATGGGCGCGGCTCGCCCTTGGCGAAGGAAGCGACAAGGGCGAGGTGCCGCTTGCCGCCGAAGATGACTTCCGCTTGGGCAATCAGCTGCTTGGCCTCGTCGCCGAGACCCGCTAAACCGTCCTCGCCGATGCCGACGACCGTAAGCCATTTTAGGTTGAGCTTGGCGCCGCGCGGATCCTTAGCAGGCATGATGACCCACCGTATTCTGATCCTCGGCGGCACCACCGAAGCGCGGCAACTGGCCGGAAAACTGGCGGCGCGTGCCGATTGCTCGGTCATGCTTTCGTTGGCTGGCCGCACCGAAAGTCCGGTCGCGCAAGGCGTGCCGGTGCGAACCGGAGGCTTTGGCGGTGCCGATGGGTTGGCCGTCTATCTCAGGGAGACGGGCACCGATCTGCTGATCGACGCCACGCATCCCTATGCGGCGCGAATCTCCGCCAATGCCGCGCAAGGCGCGCGCGTCGCCGGTGTACCGATCCTTGCCCTGCGACGCCCCGGCTGGGAGCCTGTCGAAGGCGACCGCTGGACGCAGGTCGATACGTTTGGCTATGCCGCGCAGGCGCTTGGACCGGCGCCGCGCCATGTCTTCCTGGCATTGGGCCGGCAAGAGGTCGCTGCCTTCGAGGCAGCACCGCAGCATCATTATCTCATCCGCAGCGTCGATCCCGTCGAGCCGAAGCTGGCCGTGCCCGATGCTGAATATCTGTTGGCCCGTGGCCCGTTTCGCGAGGCGGAGGAACGCGCGCTGCTCGAAAAGCATCGCATCGATGTCGTCGTATCCAAGAACAGCGGAGGCGAGGCAACCTACGGCAAGATTGCCGCGGCGCGGGCGCTTGGCATCGAGGTGGTGATGGTGCGCAGGCCGGCGCTGCCGGATGTTAACTCGGCTGAAACCGTCGAAGCGCTGGCCGCCATTGTTGATCAACTTGGGGTCGATCATTTTGTCCGCCCCGTCGACGAACGCGGCGTGTAGACCAGCGCCGGCTTTTTGCCGCGCTTGATTATGCGGGTCTCCGGCGAGCCGATGATGATGCAGGTCGCCATGTCGGCCTTTTCAGCCTCGACATCGGCCAGCAGATAGACCTCTATCCGCTCGTCGGGACGGCCGGCGGCGCGGCCGAAAATCACCGGCGTGGTGCCTGGCAGGATTGCGGCCAGGCACTCGAAGGCTCGGCCAAGCTGCCAGGGGCGCGCCTTGCTGATCGGATTGTAGAGCGCGATGACGAAGCCGGCGCCGGCCGCCGCCAGCAGGCGCAGCTCGATCAGTTCCCAAGGCTTCAGATTGTCGGACAGCGAGATGGCGCAGAAATCATGGCCGAGCGGCGCGCCGATGCGAGCGGCAACCGCAAGCATGGCGGTGATGCCGGGCACGACGGCGACATCGACGGCACGCCATTCGGCCGGGCCGGCTTCGATCGCCTCGCAGACGGCGGCCGCCATGGCGAAGACACCGGGATCGCCGCCGGAGACGACAGCGACGTCATGGCCCTCGGCAGCCTTGGTCAAGGCGTCCTTGGAGCGGGCGAGTTCCTCGCGGTTGTCGGAAGCGACGCGGGTCTGGTCCGGGCGCAGCTCCAGCCGGTCGAGATACGGTTTGTAGCCGTAAAAGAATTTGGCTTCGGTGACGGCGCGGCTGGCTTCCGGGGTGACCTGATCGGCGTTGCCGGGGCCGAGGCCGATCACAGTGAGACGGCCGCTCATGCTTGCGCTCCCAAAGCCCCGGGGCGGCCGGACCAGCCGGCGACCAGCACGATGGCGAAATAGGGCGCCTTGTCGTCCTTTTTGTCGGCAAGCTTCATCGAGACGCTGCCGGCCATGGTGCCGCGTTCGACATACACGGCGCGTGTCAGCTTGCCGGTGGCTTCCAGCGCCCGCCGGATCTTGGGTAGGTTGCGGCCGACCTTCATGATGACGGCGGCATCGGTATCCGCCAACCGGCGCATCAGCTCGAACTCGCTCATCGTGCCGGGCAGCACGGTCAACACGTCGTCGCCCTGGACGATAGGGACACCAGTCTGCGACCAGCAGCCGGACATGGCAGTTACGCCGGGAATGACCTCTGTCGGGAAGCGATGGGCGAGCCGCACATGCAGATGCATGTAAGATCCGTAGAAAAGCGGGTCGCCCTCGGAGAGTACGGCAACCATTTTGCCAGCCTGGAGATGTTCGGCGACCTTTTCGGTCGACTCCTCATAGAAAGCCGTGATCTGCGAGCGGTAGTCGTCGTGATCCTTGTCGATTTCGGTGGTGACGGGATAGAGCAGCGGCAGCTCCAGCATATCCGGCCGGAAGCGTGTTTCGACGATGGCGCGCGCGTTGCTGTTGTTGCCGCGCTTGGCGAAATAGGCCACGACATCGGCTTCCGACAAGGCTCGCGCGGCCTTCAGCGTCAGCAGTTCGGGGTCGCCGGGACCGGTGCCGACGCCAACGAGACGACCTTTGAGAAGGGCATTCACAGGCCCGGCCTCGCCAATGAATTGAGCGCGGCGGCGGTCACGGCGCTGCCACCAAGCCGGCCACGCACGATGGCGTAGGGAACGCCGTAGGAATTCTCGGCCAGCGCATCCTTTGATTCGGCAGCACCGACGAAGCCGACCGGCATGCCGATGATGGCCGCCGGCTTGGGCGCGCCATCGCGCAGTTTTTCCAGGAGGTAGAAGAGCGCGGTCGGCGCATTGCCGATGGCAACCACCGAACCGGCCATGCGTTCGCCCCAAAGGTCGATCGCGGCAGCCGAACGGGTGTTGCCGATCTCCCTGGCGATGTCGTGCGTGCGCGGGTCGCGCAAGGTGCAGATCACCTCATTGCTCGCCGGCAGCCTGGCGCGGGTGACGCCGTGCGAGACCATTTCCGCGTCGCAGAAGATCGGCGCACCAGCCGCCAAAGCGGCGCGGGCGGCGGTAACGAAATCGCTGGAGAAGACAAAATGACTTGATGCTTCGACCTGGCCGCAGGCATGGATCATGCGGATGGCGACATCGGCCTCGGCTTCGGAAAAGCGCGAAAGATCGGCCTCGGCGCGGATAATGGCGAAAGAGCGCTCATAGATCGCCGTGCCGTCATGGATGTAGTCGTAGGCGGCCATGCTCATTCCTGTCGGTAAGCCTCGGCGATACCGGCCGGCCCGAGCCTTGTCAGGCAAGCGGCGGCGGTTTCGCCTTGATATCGTGTGCTGCGGATCATTGCCGCGACGCGGCCGATGCCGCGCGCGGCGTCATAGCCCGGCCTGTAGCCGGCAGGAAGGGCCTTTGCCGTCGCGTTCACGACAAGTCCGGCTCCGTTTTCGCCGCCGACTATCGTTAGCGCAGCCGGGCCGGGGTGGGCGCAGCCCTTGGCGCATCCGGAAACGTGCAGCGTGAAGTCGAGGATGTCGGCGTTTTCAGCGGCGATCGTCTCGGCAATGTCGCGCGTGGCGATCCGGCCGGAGGCGCAGGCCGGCGTGCCAGGGCAAGCGGCAATGCGCGTGCGCGGGTCGGCGGGGGAGGTGACGAAGCCGAGGGTGGCGGCGGTGCGCTGAAGCGATGAGTTGGCGGCGGCTGGTTGACCAAGGAAAAGGAAGGCCCGGCCTGGGGCGAGGCGGATTTCTGACGTGCCGTGCGTGAGGGCGCTTTGGGCAAGGGCGATGATCTTGTCCGCCGGCATGCTGCCATAGGGGAGAGCGATGCCGAGGGCAATGGCGTGGCGTACATTGAAGACGCCAATTGGCCGGCGAGAGTGCTCTACGGCGCCCCCCTCTGTCCTGCCGGAGGGGGGCGCCACAGAATGCCAGCTTGCGAGAGACGCCAATTGTCTCTCCGACAAATCCCTTGCGTGAGCCTCGCGGCCTTTCTC
>NZ_RZRQ01000228.1:0-9807 GCF_003997785.1 Mesorhizobium sp. M7D.F.Ca.US.004.01.2.1
TCATGGCCGATGCCGCGCACGCCATCTTCATGCGGCGGGCGCGCGAGGCATCAGGCAATTTCTACATCGACGAGGAGGTTCTGCGCGCCGAGGGCGTCAGCGACTTTTCGGTCTATGCGCCTGATGCGACCGGGCCTTTGGCCGGCGATTTTTTTGTCCCCGATGAGGTGTTTGCGCGGACGGACAGCAAGATCAAGAATATCTACTGACGAGGATCGAGCCGCCGGCGGTTTGTTTCGATAAGTAGGTCGAAGTCGAACAGCTCCGGCTCGCCGATTCATCGCCCTCGCCGATTGCCTGACGAAGTCGATCGAGCCTTGAAAGATCGTCCTCTTCCATTGGTGTTACGCCTCGTCCTTCTTGCCTTTGCTCAGACCCATCAGCCGGTCGATATAGGCGAGCATGAGGGCCGAGACGACGAAGGCGAGGTGGATGATGGTCAGCCACATCAACTGGTCGGTCGTGTAGGACGACGAGTTCAGGAACACCTGCAGCAGGTGGATCGACGAGATGGCGACGATGGTCGAGGCGACCTTGACCTTCAGCGAGCCGACATCGATCGTGCCCAGCCAGTGCACGCCGCCGTCCTAGTCGTCAAAGCGGCTGACGAAGTTCTCGTAGCCCGAGATGATGACCATCACCACCAGCGAGGCAACCAGGGCGGCATCGATCAGCCCGAGCATCTTCAGGATGGTGTCGGTGTCGCCGAGCGTGAAGGCCACGGTGACGAACTCGTAGAGCTTCTTGCCGAAGGACAGCGCATAGATGGCCAGTGCCACGCCCAGCCCGAGATAGAAGACGACGAGCAGCCAGCGCGAGGCGAGAATGATCGATTCGATGGCGAGTTCGAGACGCTTCATGAAGTGGTTCCGGTTGGTTCTCAGTCGGGCCGTATCTCCTTCAGGTCGCCACTGTTTGCAAGACAAAAAACCCCGCCGGAGAGGGTCCGGCGGGGCTCAATGCGTCCCGCTGGAGTCGGGACGGGGCAGGGAACGCCCAGCCCTGAATCTGGGGTAGGTGCGCCGTCGATTCAATGAGCCCGGTTGCATACCGGTACAATTCTTGTTGAACCCGGCACGTCGATCCATCCCCGGCAGGGCCGGGGATGGATGCTTCTCGCGCCGATTCCACAAACCAGGTCATGGTTTTGAAAACATGACCTAATTGTTGCTGGCCACAGGCGCCACCAGCGAGGTGATGCGGCGGATGGCGACGCGCCGGTTCTCGCGGTTGGGCGCCGCGGTGTTGACCTTCAGATACTCCTCGCCATAGCCCTGCGTGGTCAGGTTCTCCGGTGGGATGCCGAAGGCGTTGGTCAGCGCTTCCGCCACCGCTTCCGCGCGGCGATCGGACAGAGCGAGGTTCGCTTCCGGTGTGCCGACCGCATCGGTGTGGCCTTCGATCAAGAAGGTCTCGGCCGGGTTCTTCTTCAACAGTTTCTCCATGGCGCTGGCTACGCCCTCGAGCTTCTGCACCTCGGTGTCGGAGATCGAGGCCGAGCCGAATTCGAAGTTGAGCGTGTCGAGATCGACGCGCCGTGCAATATCGCGCACGCGGGCCGAGCGCTTGACCTCGTCGATCGAATAGAGGCGCTGCACCTTCTCCACCGGCGGCTGTTCGAGGAAGTCGTAGTAATCGTCCGGGCTCGAGACATCCTCGGAATCGAGGATGTACTCCCGGCGCGGGATGGTCAGACGCATTGGCGGCAGGTCGTCGCCGGGATCGCGCCAGTCGCCTTCATCCTGATAGTCCTGCTCGTCGACATAGCTCAGCACATATTCGCGCCCATCAGGCGTGATGCGCGAACGCTGGATGACGTCGCCGTAGCGGTTGCGGATGGTGACGATCTGGACGCCATTGCCGCGCTCTACCGTCTCGCGTGTGCGGCCTTGCGGCAGATCCTCGTAGTAGACGTCCTTGGCGCCGCGGTTCATGCGCGGACCGTCATTGCTCTGGACGATCGTCTGGCCGCCGAGCTGGATGATGACGCGGTCGCCGATCTCCTTGAGCACGTCGACGCCCTTGGGACGGCGGCGGTCGCGGATGTTCTCGTCGGGCGCGCGATCGAGGCGCTTGCCTTTTTCCTCAGTCACCGGAATCATCTTCTCGGGCTTGATCTCCTGCTGTGCGGCCTTGTCGTCGGTCGGGGGCGGGCCCTGGTCGACGGGAGCGACCACCGGCTTCTGGCCCTGATCGCCGCCTTGCTGGGCGTTCTGCCCGCCATTCTGCTGCCCGCCATTCTGCTGAGTGTTCTTGTCGCCATGCTTCCGGCCGCCGCCCTTGCGCTCGGCATCCTTCTGGCTGTCCAGGATGGGGGCAGCGTTGGGATTGGCAGGGGCTTCGCCCTGCACAGGGTTTTCGCCCTGGACTGGTGCTGCCGCCTCGCCATTGGCCGGTTGCTTGCCGGTGGCTGGCTGTTCGCCGGTCGCCGGCTTTTCGCCATTGGCGGGTTGTTCGCCGGTGACGGGCTTCTCGCCATTGGCAGGTTGCTCACCGGTGGTCGGCTGCTCGCCGGCCGGTTTCCTGCCATGCTTCTTGGTCTTGTCCTGGGGCTGCTCGCCCTGGGCCGCAGGCTGTTCGCCGGCAGGGGCCGTCGCCTCTCCAGCGGGAGCTTCCTTCGGCGTCGGGGCGACTTGAGGTTCGGCCTGCTGGTCCTGCTTCTTCTTGCGCGGCTTGGCCTGCTCGGCGGGCTGATTGTCGTTGGCCGGTTCTGCCTGGCCTGCCGGCGCCTGCTCGGTCTGCTGCTGCTGATCGCGCTTCTTCCTGCGCGGCTGCTGTTCCTCGGCGGGTGCGGCCTGTTGAGCCGGCGCCTGCTCGGTCTGCTGCTGCTGATCACGCTTCTTCCTGCGCGGCTGCTGTTCCTCGGCGGGCGCGGCCTGTTGGGCCGGCGCCTGCTCGGTCTGCTGCTGCTGATCGCGCTTCTTCCTGCGCGGCTGCTGTTCCTCGGCGGGTGCGGCCTGTTCGGCTGGCACCTGCTCGGTCTGCTGCTGCTGATCGCGCTTCTTCCTGCGTGGCTGCTGCTCCTCGGCGGGCTGCGCGCTCTGGGCAGGCGCTGCCTGCTGCTCAGGCTCGGCCTTCTTCCTGCGCTCGGGCTTCTGTTCGGGTTCCGCCTGCTGCTTCTGCGCGCAGGCCTCGGCCGATTCGCCCTCGGCGCACGCTGCTTGCGCCAAAATGAATGGGGCTGACGTGCGCTGGGCGGGGCCAAACGCGGCACCTCCCTGAAGCGGGAACGCGCCCAACGGCGCGGATGCCATCAGCAGGCCAAGTGCGGTGCCGGCCAGAATCCGTGGTTGGCGTTTCATCGAAAATTCTCCTTGTGGGGTCCCATCCTTGCCGAAACCGATCTTGCGCCGATTGGTTCCGGTTTGGCGTGAATAGAGGCCGTGCAGGGCGATTGGCCGACCTTTTGAAGGCAACTTCGTGTCATTCCCCTGGCGATCGCCGAATTCCGACCATTGCCGCGCTTGACCTTACCGGCGGCTGGGGCCACATGCCGGGAATGGAAACGCCATTCTGGAAAACCAAGACGCTTGAGGCGATGAGCCCGGCCGAGTGGGAGTCGCTCTGCGACGGATGCGGCAAATGCTGCCTTTCGAAGCTCGAGGACGAGGACACCGGCGAGATCTACTGGACCAGCGTCGGCTGCCGGCTGTTCGACGCCGAGACCTGTCGCTGTTCGGACTACGCCAACCGGCTGGCGCGTGTTCCCGACTGCGTCGGGCTGACGCCGCAGAACGTGCGAACCATCAGCTGGCTGCCCAGCACCTGCGCCTACCGGCTGGTGGCCGAGGGCCGCGACCTCTACTGGTGGCACCGGCTGGTGTCGGGCAGTGCCGAGACCGTGCATGAAGCCGGTATCTCGATGCGCGGCCGAGTCAAGGCGAGCGAAACCGATCTTGCCGAGCCGGAAGACTATTTTGACTACATGCTGGACGACGAACCCTAAGGCTCGCGCCGGGACGAGGAGCCAGGGCTCGCGTTAGAGAACGACGAACTGCTGGGGTTCGCGCCGGGGGCGCCTGATCCTTGGCCCGCTGGTAGGGAACAGGGTCTGTGTCAGGCGTTTTGGCGTTCACCGCAGCCTGCGGACGATGGCGAATAGCCGGAATTTTCCTTTTCTCGCCACATGAACCGAAGATGAACAGCAGGTTCGTAAAGAGTTCAGACAGGCAAGTGCATTCTCCCCCCATCGGTTCACGAGGACGGGCGAAAGCCCAAAAAAGGAGAGAAGACGATGTTCAACACGATCAAGACGGCAGCCCTTTCGGCTCTGGTCGGTCTCGGCACGCTGACGGCTATCCCCGCTCACGCCGACAGCCTCTATCTCGGCTTCGGCAACAACAACGACCCGCGCTTCGGCGTCTATGCCGGCGACGATGGCTATCGCCATCGTCGTGACGAGCGTCGCGACGGCTGGCGCCGTGGCTGTTCGCCGGACCGCGCCCTCGACAAGGCCGAACGCATGGGCCTCTATCGTGCCCGCATCGTCGACGTCAACCGCCGCACGGTCAAGGTGATGGGCCGCCAGGACGGCGACCGCGTCGTCATCGTGTTCGCCAACGAGCGCGGTTGCCCGGTTATCTATCGCTGAGGCTGAGGCCGGAATCATAGAGGCATGACCCTCTGCGAAGGTCGACGCGGCATGATCCTCTGCGAGGATCAGCCGGGACTAGCCGAGCCCCTTTCCAGTTGAAGGTGTGGCTCGAAAAAACCCCGCGGGAGCAATCCCGCGGGGTTTTTCATGCTCGCTATCGGCTGGTGATTGCATCCGCGGCTGGGCAAGGCTCAGCCACGGATCGTCAGAGCTGCTTATTTCAGTTCGAAGGTGACGGTGACCTGCACATTGTAGGAATTCTCGCCGGCCTGCACCGGAGCCGCAGCACCCGCCGCGGCGTCGAAAGCCTTGGCGTTGATCGGCATTGGCGTCGGCGCCATGTTCTGATCAGTGATCTCAAGCACACGGCCGAGGCTGACGCCTGCGGCCTCGGCCAGCGTCTTGGCCTTGGCCATGGCGTTGGCGACCGCCTTCTTGCGCGCCTCGGTGACCGTGGCCGCCGGGTTGTCATTGGTGAAGGCGATGCCGCCGCCCTGGTTGACGCCGAGCGACACCGCCTTGTCGAGGATTTCGCCGGTCTTGTCGACATCGCGCACCCGCACCGAAAGCGTGTTGGTCACCTGATAGGCGACGAGTTCGGCTTCCTGGCTGCCATCCGGCTTGTTGGTGTAGTTGTAGCGCGGGTTGATCTGGATGCCGGCGGTCTGCAGGTCGCGGTCCTTGATGCCGGCCGACTTCATCGCTGCGATTACGGCGGCCATGGCGTCATTGTTGGCGTCGAGCGCCGCGCGCGCGGTCTTGGCCTCGCGCATGACGCTCAGCGTCAGGACCGCCAGATCAGGGGCTACGGTTGCTTCGCCTTCGCCTGACACGATGATGCGGGGCGGCGTCGGCAAATCGGTGGCTCCAGCCATCGCCGGAAAAGCGATTGCAGCGGCGAGCGCGAGAGGCAAAAGGTGTCTGGTCATGAAAATCTCCTTGGTCTGCGATCAAGTCGCAGAGGTCGCCTAGAGCGCGATTATGGGTTGATTTGGGCGATCTCCGAAAGCCTGTCGGGAAAGCCTTGTGCCGCGACGGGAAAAACATTAATCCAGCCCGCGTGGGGCCTGTAGCTCAATGGTTAGAGCCGGCGGCTCATAACCGCTTGGTTGGGGGTTCGAGTCCCTCCGGGCCCACCAGAATAACCTATAATAATTATTTTATTTATTTTTTCTAAGATGCCCACAACGTGTACTCGAACGCCCTTCCGTCGCCGACCACTCCTTGGCGGGAAGCGGTACCTTTGGGACCAGGTGCACGACATGCCTACAGGCTGTTAGCGTCGACCGAGGCAATCATGTCGAAGGGTGGAGCGTATCCTTAGAAAGCACAGACAGCCAATGACCGCAAATGGCGCATAGTTGCCGTCCCTGTCATGGCTGCAGTCCTCGACATTGATAAAGCATCTTGGTCAAGGCGGGAGCGGGACACCGCTTACTGGAAATATGGTGTTACAGTTGGTCCAGAGGCTACGGTTGCCCCGCCTCGAACGGATGGACGCTTCGACAAAGCGAACGTACTCCAAAGCTTTGTGGAGGTAAGACTTGCGACGCACTCCCTTGGAGTCCCTCACAGCGGAGGCGAAGCAAGGCATAGAGCGCCCACATATCTGCCGCGATCTCTAATGTCCTCGTGTGTGAAATTCAGACGTGCAAAACATGGCCTCACCGGAAATGCGGCCCACCAAAGGCGCCACAAGCAGGACATGTCATTCCATCGGCCGTTTCTTGTCCGAACGGGCGACAAAATAGAGCACCGTGATCGCGGCAAACACCAGAATGTTGATGATCGACGAAAGCGCGTAGAGTTCGGGCTTGACGCCGTAGCGCAGTGCGCCCCAGGCGACCGATGGCATAGTAGGGGTTGCGCCGAGCAAATAGAACGAGATGTCTAGGCCATTGAGCGACAGCACGAAGGCTACGATCAGGCTGCCCAATATGCCCGACCAAGTCAGCGGTAGCATCACCTCGTAGAAGGCGCGTGCCGGCGAAGCGCCACAGACCACAGCTGCCTCGTTCATGCGCCAATCATAGCGGTAGAGCAGGGCTGCCATGATCAGGAAACAGAACGAGAAGCAATGCACCGAATTGGCGATTATGGCGGTGACCATGTTGCCCTGCAGTTCGAAGACCAGATAGTAGAGCGACATGGACGAGATGCCGAGCAGTATCTCGGATACGAACAATGGTCCCGCAAAGAAGGCCGCGTAGAGGAGGGCTTTACGCCCGCCGAACCGCAACACCCCTACCGTTGCCAGGAAGCCTAGGACTGTCGAGAGGATCGATGTACAGGTCGCGATGATCAAGCTGTTCAGGAATGCGTCCTGGTATACAGTATTGGTGTAGAGCCTGATGTAGCTCCCTAGTCGAACTCCGGAGGATAGGGAAAATTCGGCCGACTCGACAGCGAGGCGAACAGGATGTGGATGATCGGCATGTAGAGGAACGCATAGGCTATCACCAGGATCGCGCCCATCAGCCATTTCGTCAGCCTTTCATTGCTTGCCTGTGCATACATCACTGTCGTCCCATTCCGGTGAAACCTGTGCGGCGCAGGTCGATTCCGAGGCTGAAGACACCGAGCACCAGCATCGAAAACAAGAAGAGCACGACACCCATGGCGGCGCCGAGCGCCCATGTGCCGGACTCACCAAACTGCTGCGCGATCGACATGCCGTAAAGAACGCCATTAGGACCGCCGAGAAAGCGAGGCGCCAGCGCGGCCGACAGCGTCGGGATGAAGCAGAGGAGGAACCCGACGATTGTACCCGACAGATTGAGTGGCCAGACGATCTCTGAAAATATCCGGAAACGGTTAGCACCACAGGCGCTCGCCGCGCTCGCCAGCCGAAAGTCGAAATTCAAGAGCGACAAATACACTGTCGTTACCACCATAGGCAGGTAGAGATAGACCAATGCGATGAAGGTGGCCGAATTCGAATACATGATAAAACGCAGCGGTGCGGCCCCTAGCTTCAGAAGCACCCCGTTGACCAAGCCGGTCGGCCCCAGCATGCCCTGCAAGGCGATAAGGCGCAGCACTTCGCCAGAGAGGAACGGCACGGCAAGCAACAGCGAAAGGATCAGCTTGTAGCGACCCCCGTGACGCACGATGAAGAAGGCGATCGGCCAGGAGACGACGACCGAGAATACTGAAACGAAGATCGCCATGAACAGCGAACGTATGAAGAAAATGAAATAAGCTGGCTCGGTCGCGAGCGTCACATAGTTCATCGCCGTCCATTCTCGGACGATTTTGTAGTTCTCGGTTTGCCAGAAGCTCAAAACGACCAGTGCGATCAAAGGCAAGACGAAGAAGATGACCAGGAAGACGGTTGGTATGTGCAGGAACAGGCGCCTGTTAAGCCTATTTTCGGCCTCGGACATCATTCACCTCCCTGCCGGAAATACGTGGCACTGTGAGGGGTTCCACGACAACGAAAGCTTGGTTCCGAGTGCCAGAGGTTCCTCTCTCTTGGGCTGCACCGCGATAATGCGCTCGTCGGCCTCGGTTTCGAGGATGTATTCCACGAAGGGTCCTCTCAGCACCACGTCGGCGACAGTGCAGGGAATGCCGGCACTCCCTGATCTTGATGGCAGCAGTTCGAAGCGCTCGTTCTTGACGAAGACCTCGACGCGGGCGTTGCCCTTGCGCTCGGCAACCTCTTCATAAGGGAAAGAATAGTTATAACGCTGCAGATCGACCTTCTTGGAGGCTGCATCGAACGCCCCATCAAAGCGTGTCGACTTGCCAACGAAGCGCGCGACGAAAGGCGTCGGCGGATGGTCGTAGATCAACTGTCGTTCACCGAGGGCTTCGAGCTTGCCACCGTTGATCACGGCGACGCGATCGCTCATTGACAGCGCTTCCTCCTGATTGTGGGTCACATAGACGAAAGGGATTCCGAGTTGCTTTTGATAGCGGCGGATTTCCACTTCCATTTCGTTGCGCAATTCACGGTCGAGATTGGCGAGCGGCTCATCGAGCAGCAAGAGGGTGGGGTGGGTGACCAATCCACGGCCGAGCGCGACGCGCTGCTGCTGGCCGCCGGAAAGTTGATTTGGGTACCTGTCCATCAGCCCGTTAAGCGACAATATTGCCTCGGCCCAGTCCAGGCGCTCGAGGATCATCTGCGGCGGCTGGTTGGTCATCCGCAGTGGGAAGGCCAAATTTTCGCGAACGGTGCGGTGCGGAAACAACAGGAATTCCTGAAACACCATCCCGATGCCGCGTTTGTGCGGCGGCAGGTCTGTGACGTCGACGCCGTCAAAAAAAATGCGTCCTGCGGTGGGCCGGTCAAGTCCCGCAATCAGCCTGAGCAGCGTGCTCTTGCCCGAGCCGCTGGGGCCAAGAATGGCGATGAACTCGTGTTTGTCGATATCGATGCTGAGATCGTGCAGCGCGCGGACCTGGCCGTATTGACGCGAAATATTGGCAATCCGGATGTAGGGGGCCTCGGCGCCGTTTTGTTGGCTCTGATTCATGTTGGATCACCTGACATTGAGGGCCGTGGTCCCTCCGACGGGGCAACGCCCTGCCGGAGGGTAGCGTCATTGCTTGGGAGAATGACGGACGATTAGGCTGCCTGCACGTTCGACCACACGCGTTCCCATTTCTCGGGAGAGGATGGCTGATCAAACATGAAAAGATCCGCGATCTCGCTCGACCGATCCATCAGATAGACTTTACGCTCTTCCTCGGTCGAGATTCCTCTTAGATCGATTGTGGTCGAGCAGCCGGCCACCTCGCCGATCCGCTTCATGATCTCAGATGAGATCATTCTGTCGATGAATTTGTTGCACAGGTCGAGCTTGGGGCCATCCTCGACACCGGACGTTACAAGCCAAGTGTCGACCCAGCCCAATCCCCCTTCCTTCATCTTAAGCGTATGGCGGAAATCCTGTTTCGGGTTACGGTCTTTGGCCGTCAGAAGCTGACGGAATACTTGCGCGAATTCGGTCGCCGCCACGACGGCGCCACTCTGCAAAAGCTGGAACAACGTCGGGTTGTCCTGATAGCGGGTCAGAAGCAGCGCCTTCTGTTCGATCAGCAATTTCTTAACACCGTCAAGTTCCTCATCGGTCAGGACATATGGGTTGAAAGGCTTTCCATCCGGGCGAGGTTTTTCGCGCGAGCCCAACCGGTCCGTCACCAACAATGCCGCCAGGGCGATGTTTTCCTCGAAACGCGCGCTAGTGGACAGTTGGCCTGAC
>NZ_RZRQ01000229.1:0-4589 GCF_003997785.1 Mesorhizobium sp. M7D.F.Ca.US.004.01.2.1
AGGCGAACAATGTTGATAGTCTCGTTCATGGCGTATCGCTCTCCTTGAGAGGTTCTGGCAGGCTTCATCACCCGCCTCGATACGTCGCCCTTCTCAAACCGTCATCACCCAGTTTCAGCCATAGCTCATTGGTGCACGGTGATTGTTCAAAGCGCGAACGTGCCAAACGTTGCGCCATTTGCCTGAGCCACGCTGGCTCTTCGCAGGCCATGTCCGCTTCCGGCGCGCAAAGCTGGGGTCAATTAGAACCCAATACTCCATGTTCATGATCTGTGCTTCGAAAGTCGCATAAAAGGGCAGTGTGGAATTAGGTCTGCTGCCATTGGGCTCGAACCGAGGTGGTGTCCGGAATTATTCGGCATTTCACGGGGTTTCCCACTCCGGAATTATGGGTCTCGTTGGTGTGTGGACTATGCAATTGAAAACAGGAGGTTTTCTGGCTGAGGGTAGGGTTTCCAATCCTAAGACCGAGTTTGCCAATGGCCTCCAGAAGGCGGGTCTGAAGGCAGGCATTGCCCGTCTGGATCGCCTTCCCGCGGCCCACATTGATGATAAGCACGCCGTTCGACGGCAGATCCGCGATGCCGAGCGCGATATCGAATACTCGACCCGGCGCCTCGGCGAGGTCGGGAAGGACATCGAGCGCCTCGTGCCGACGACCGGCGATGGGTTCAGTATGGTGGTCGGGGCGATCCGTTCACCGAGCGCAAACTCGCCGGTCGCGCGCTGATGAAGGAAATCCTGACTCTCGCGCAGCTTCAGCAGCAAGGCGAAACCGACTGTCGCCTCCATCGGCGGGTTCGATTTCGAATATTCCGGCGAGCGGTTCGGCAAGGACGGCTACCGCTATGCCACCATGCTGATGCGCACCGGCGCCGATTATGAAATCGAACTCCCCGTCACCACCTCGCCGCTTGGCGCCATCGCAACACATTCCTGAACATGTGACGCAAAGCGAACCTAGCCACGCTCCAGCCTGAAGGACTGGCCGGCTGAGATGAACCTCATGTCACGCGATCAGGTCTGCCGCTCGATCGCGACCCTTGTTGAAGCAACCTGTATGTCATCGAGCATCGGCCTGACAAGGCGCAAGCCGTCCAATACTACTTCTGACAACCGATCGATCTCGGTCTTAGTCATCGGGGTGGATAAAAGGCCCGAACATGTCTCGATCATGAGCAAGCCATTGGCGAAGAAGTGGTCGAGCAGCGCTGAGATACAGTTCTGTTCCTTAGGTCCTGCGAAGGCGCTCCGATAGCTCGTTGGCGCGGTCCCTTTTAGATGTATGCGGAACATGGAACCCGCTCCGGTAACGCACGCAGGCACATCAGCAATCTTGATAGCTTCTGCGATCCCTGCTCGGGCTCGGTCAGCCAGGCTGTTCAGGCTTGCAACGGCGTCCCGATCGAACATCTGCATCGCGACCAAGCCCGCGGTCATTGTGATAGGGTTGGCGCTAAACGCGGCCGCCCGCGCGCGCAAGGCCTCGACAGGTTCGACCACCGCTATTCGGTGACTTGTCACGACGCCATGACCGAGCCAGCCCCTGAGCATGGCAAAGCCCATATTGCCGCCACCTATTAGAACCACACTATCAATGTTTACTCTCATGTCACCGACTCAGTCGATCGAGTGCACCGACCAGGTCAGTCTCAAGTTCGTCGTAAGTCTCGTTCATCGAAGACCCTTCTAGTAGTCAAGAATCTGATTGAAGAAGTGCGAGCGCGTTGGGTCTGTGGCTCACTAAGGAAATGGTTTGGCCTAGCTGGCCTGATGCCGGTTTTCGGACACGAGGTTAAGCTAGCATAGCTTGTTCCTCGAACTCAACGGGCCGCAGATAGCACGGGCCTCAGATAGCCTAAGGTCGAGTGCCTTCGCTAACAATCAAGTGCCGGCTTCAGCCGCGGTGAGCGCTTCCGTGTCGGGGCGCAATTTCAGATCTTCGCCATACGGCCTGGCGTCGCCATGGACGACGACGACAACACCTACGCCACCTGCCGGCCGACGGCCTAGGCCGGAGGGGTTCACATTTGCTGTGCGATCTAGATGGCGGTTGCTCAAACAGTGGTTTGACGGAATGGGATGAACTGAAACGGTCTGCTCCTCTATAGCAATCTGGACCACGCAAGAGGTGCGCGGTCCGATCGTCGGGAGGAATCGCTGGTGCAAAAGGTTGTCGCCGATGCCGCGGAAGCATTGAATGTCGACGGCATGCGAAAGAGCTTTGGCTCGCACGAGGTGCTGAAGGGTATCTCCCTGGCCGCGCGTGATCATGACGTGATCTCGATCATAGGGGCGTCCGGCTCCGGCAAGAGTACCTTTCTGCGCTGCATCAACCTGCTTGAGAGGCCGTCCGCGGGGTCAATTAGACTGAAAGGTGAGGAGCTCAGCTTGCAGCCTCACAAGGACGGCGGGCTTTATGCTTGCGACCGGCGGCAATTGGCCCGGATGCGTGCCCGCCTGGCCATGGTTTTTCAAAGTTTCAATCTGTGGTCCCACATGTCGGTCCTGGAAAATGTTATCGAGGCACCGATCTCGGTTCTCGGCAAGACGCGCGCTCAGGCGATTGAGGACGCCAAGGCAATTCTGGACAAGGTCGGGATGTACGACCGCCGCGACTACTACCCGAGCCACATTTCGGGCGGACAACAGCAGCGCGCAGCCATAGCCCGCGCCCTGGCAATGAATCCCGACGTGATGCTTTTTGATGAACCTACGTCGGCACTCGATCCGGAGCTCGTCGGCGAGGTGTTGAAAGTGATGCGCGATTTGGCGGGTGAAGGCAGGACCATGCTGGTCGTGACCCACGAGATAGCTTTCGCGCGTGACGTGTCCAACAAGGTCGTTTTCCTTCATCAGGGTGAGTTGGAGGAGCAAGGCCTGCCTGGCGAGGTCCTCGGTCATCCGGCATCGCCGCACCTACAAAAATTCCTTGCCCGAACACGGAATTGAGTGTTGCGATGATCGATATAATCTTACCTTTCCTGCCGCTGATCTTGAAGGGAACAATCATCACCCTGTCGGTCGGCATTCTGGCGCTCATTTGTGCCGTGCTCATCGGTCTCGCCGGCGCCTTGGGCAGCTTCTCGGAGCATGACTGGATCAAGCGCATTGTAAGCTACTATACAGCCAGTGTGCGCTCTGTTCCTGATCTGGTCCTGATGCTCCTTCTCTACTATGGCGGCCAGACATTTCTGAACCAGCTCGGCGACGCTACCGGCCTCTGGGGCTATGTTGAAATCAGCACATTTGTAGCTGGCGTCGGCACCATCGCCTTTATCTTCGGCGCCTATATCACGGAGACCTTCCGTGCCGCGATCCTGTCGATACCTCGCGGCCAGATCGAGGCTGGTCTCGCCTGCGGTCTGTCGAATCGCCGGCTATTTACGCGCATCATCTGGCCTCAACTGATCCGTTACGCCCTGCCGGGCCTCGGCAACAACTGGCAGGTTCTCATGAAAACCACCGCCCTGGTTTCGGTTATCGGTCTGCAGGATCTGGTGTTCAACAGTTTCCAGGCTGGTCGTTCGACCCACCACGTTTTCGTGTTCATGGGCCTGACACTTTTTGTCTACCTGCTGATCACATTGGTATCGGGCGCTGCCTTCCATCTGCTGGAGCGGCGCTACGGTCTCAAGACCCGAGCGGTGGGGTGACAGCATGTTGCAATCCATCATCGATTTCAGTGCCAATTATTCGCCGATCGATTTCGTCCTCATTGTTTCGCAGTGGCGCCTATTCCTCACCGGCTTTATCAACACGGTGATCTTGTTTGTGCTTACGACGGGCGTGGGTGCCATGCTCGCGGTTCCTCTGGGCATCGCGCGGGCACAGAAGGTGCCGGTGGCGAACCCGGTAATCTTTGTCTACTCCTACCTGTTCCGCGGCACACCACTTCTGGTGCAGACCTACTTGCTCTATTTCGGCGCAGGCGAGGTCGCCTTCATCAAGAACAGCTTTGCCTGGGCGGTACTGCGCGATCCGTGGTGGTGCGCCTTCATTGCGTTTTCGCTAAACACCGCCGCCTATGTGACGGAAATCGTGCGCGGCGGTCTTGAGGCTGTCCCACCGGGCGAGGTTGAAGCGGCGCGCGCTTGCGGCATGCTGCCTGTCCAGAGGATGTATCGCATCATCCTTCCCAGCGCTTTTCGACGTGCGTTGCCGATGTATTCCAACGAAGTGATATTTGCCCTGCATGGAACGGTGGTGGCATCCACAATCACCATCGTTGATGTGCTGGGTGCCGGCCGGACTTTGAACGGCATGTTTTACCTGGCCTATGAAGGGTTCATCACCGCTGCATTGATATACGCAGCCATAGCGCTGACCGTAACGCGCACCTTCCGATGGATGGAGCGGCGGTTCAATCGACACCTGCAACCGCGCACCGGTTGAGCGCTGGTAAAATCATTCGATTAAACGGACTTTCGCCCGCGGCAGGGCCGCCCAACAGCGAAGACGAGCAGCTTGCTGTGCTTGCGCATGCTGGAGGGGCCGTTCCGCGACCGGGCGGCCCGTCTGATCACCCACACCTTCCCGTTACCCCAGGCCGAGGACGGCTTTACGCTTTACGACAGTCTGACCACGGG
>NZ_RZRQ01000229.1:4599-9779 GCF_003997785.1 Mesorhizobium sp. M7D.F.Ca.US.004.01.2.1
CTTCCGATGGATGGAGCGGCGGTTCAATCGACACCTGCAACCGCGCACCGGTTGAGCGCTGGTAAAATCATTCGATTAAACGGACTTTCGCCCGCGGCAGGGCCGCCCAACAGCGAAGCTATGACAAATCTGGAGGACGTTATGAACAAGCCGTCGACCCTGGCCCGGATCTCGCATCCCGCTCGACTGGATGTGGACTTCTGCCGCGGGCACTTCCCCGGCCTGTCAACCGGTTGGACGTATCTCGACAATGCAGGCGGATCGTACGTGCCAGAGTCGGTGATCGCCCGAATGAGCGCTTTCCTCAGCTACAGCAAGAACCAGCCCTATCCGCATTTCGAGAGCGGCAATCTGGCCATGCGTCGCATTGAGGAGGCGTATGAGGGGATTGCTCGACTGATCAACGCAGACCGCGACGAGATTGTCATTGCGGGCTCGACGACATCGAATGTCTTTGTGCTTGCTCAGGCCCTGCGTCCCCTTTTGCAGGAGGGCGACGAGATTATTGTCAGCCAACAGGACCACGAGAGCAACAGCGGTGCCTGGCGCAAATTTTCCGAGTTCGGGGTCTCGGTGGTGGAGTGGCAGATCAATCCCGATACTGGTCTTCTTGACGTTGGTGCACTTCGTGGTCTGCTCACGCCGCGCACGAAGCTGGTCTGCTTCACCCACGTTTCAAATGTGATTGGGGCGATAAATCCGGTCAGCGAGATAACTGCCTTGGCGCATGAGGCAGGCGCCCAGGTTGTCATCGACGGTGTCGCCTATGCCGGCCATGCTCTGGTGGATGTGAAGGCATGGAACGTGGATTTCTACCTGTTCAGCCTCTATAAACTCTACGGGCCACATCTGGGTGTACTCTATGGCAAACGCGAGGCGATCCAAGCAGCCCGAAACCAGAACCACTTTTTCTATTCAGACAGCGTTCCTGCAAAGCTGCATCCCACCGGAGACCAGTATGAGGTGGTGGGCGCGGCGGCCGGCATCGCCGACTACATAGACGCTCTTTATGCACATCATTTCAACGAGGCGCAGCAAGATCTGCATGAGCGCGCACGACGCGTGTTCTCGCTGTTTGAAGCACAAGAAGACCTGCTGGGACGCAAACTGGTCGAATTCCTTGTCTCACGGCCGGAAATCCGGGTATTCGGTCCACAAACCGGCAATCGGCAGGTGCGAATGCCAACAGTCGCATTCACCGTCAAGGGCTGGTCATCCCGGGAGTTTGCGGAGGCGCTTGCTGCGCGAAAGTTCGCGATCGCCTACGGCAGTTTCTACAGCCGTCGTTGCCTTGCCGCGCTCGGCATGGTGGACATGGAAGATGGCGCGGCGCGGATCTCTCTCTTGCACTATAATTCGATGGAGGAGATCGAGGCTCTGATTGCAGCGATCAAGGATGTGCTCTCCGGCCGGTAAGTTCGGCCGAAGCTGCGAAAAGGTCTTCCAGAAACGCGGCAAGCGCCGCGGACTGGCGGTCCGACTGGCGCCAGATCGCGTGGATTGGCCAGAAGCGGCCGCTCGGCAAAGGCCTTCGGGCTCTCGTCCAGCCGCTTGTTGATGGCCGAGGTCGATGAGGCGGAGAAGGCATGGCCGCACAGCTCCTCCGTGATCGCCTTGACCGTCCTGGTCGGCACGCCCTGCACCTACATCTCGGCCTGCGTCGCCACCAAGGCGCGCTGGGAACGCTGGTAGCGCTCGAACAGTTCGGTGGAGAAGCGGCCGGCGCGGTCTTGCGGAACCCGCAGCTCAAGCTTGCCGAGCCGCGTGACAAGGTGCGACCGTAATAGCCAGAGCGATAGCCCAGACGCTCCGGCGTGCGCTCGCTCTTCGAAGCACCCAGCTCGTCCATCTCGGCCTCGAGCACCTCCTGCATCACGGCGCGGATCACCTCGTGCAATCCATCCGGGTTCGAAAGCAGAATGTCTTTGACGGCGGCGCTGGTCAATTTACCTTCTGTCTTGGTCATGGTGGCATTCCTTCCAGGGAATCGGTGACATTGAACATCACCAGCCTGCCATGATCGCCCTTTCTCAGCGAATTTGCAGAACTCTCAGAACACTACCATTCAGCGCGTCGCTCACCGCAACACCCGGCGCGGGAACACCGGAGATCGTCGCCGAATTCAGCTGCTGGAATGCGCGACCGAGCGCGGCCGCAAGACCGCCGACCAAGCTGGCATTCCTTCAGGCAGCCAATGGTTTGTCGGACCATCTCTTGCTGCTTTGTTGCCTGTCTCCTCGTCGGAGGGTGCGGGCCCAAGCCCAAACGAACCAGTTCAGGACCGCACCGCACCACGCTACGGAAGCAAACCAACCAACGGTTAGTCAGTGAGCCCCATCAACCGAGGCAGGAACATTGAAAACCCCTCCACATACGTAATGATCAGCATGGTCGTGGTTAAGATGGCGATCATTGGGAGTAGGGGGCGAATGGTCTTCTCAATGGGCAAACGTGTAACCGCGCATGCTGCAAAAAGACAGACGCCCACAGGCGGCGTTGCCATTCCCAACGCGATGTTCGACTCAACCAGAATGCCGAAATGGATTGGTTCAACCCCATAGGATATCGCGATTGGCGTGAGAATTGGCATCAGGATCAGCAAGGCAGGAACAGTGTCCATGAACATGCCGATTACGAAAAACAATGTTTGGACCAAAAGTAAAAACACGTACTTGTTGGGGGATATCGCCTCGATTGCAATCGCCAATGCAGTTGGAACTCGCAATATTGTCATGGCGTAGGCAATTACGGCGCCCATTGCGATAACAAAGAATACGACCCCACTTATCTCGATGGTGTTAACAAATATGCGTGGAAATTGTGATATGGAAAGATCGCGGTATACGACAAGCACAAGAATTAGACCATAAGCAACTGCTACCGCCGCCGCTTCCGTTGGCGTGAAAGCACCGGTCAAAATACCCCCAAGGATAATCACTATCATGAAAATTGCTGGTGTCGCCTTGAAGACGGTTGCAACCTTCAACCTCCACGGAAGTTTAGACTGTTTGATGCCATACCCATTTTTCCAGGCAATGAAGATGACGAGAGACATCAACCCCAAGCCATTGATGAGCGCTGGGATGATGCCCGCCGCGAACAGCCCGGCGATAGAGATGTTTGCGATGACGCCTATCAAAATGAGGTCGATTGTCGGTGGAATCAACGTCGCGGTGGCACCAGAAGCTGCGAGCAACGCGGTACTGAAGGAGATCGGGTAACCTTGTCGGGTCAGTTCGGGCAAGGTGGCCCTGCCAATGGCCGCAGTGTCGGCTGTGGACGACCCGGAAATGCCGTGAAAGAACATCGCCGAAGCAACAATTGTTGCGCCCAGACCGCCAGGCTGTCTGCCAATAAGAATGTTGGCGCAATCGATCAGCCGTCTTGCGATTCCGCCCTCGGCCATCAGGACGCCGACAAAGACGAACAACGGAATGGTCAGGAACGGAAATGAGTCCAGGGATCTGAAGATTTGTTGGGGGACGATAACCAGCAGGTCGAAGGATCCGAAGCCTACCCAGACGCCCACCACGCCAGCGCCGAGAAGAGCTATAGCGATTGGTGCTCCCACCAGCAGCAATAGGAGAAAAACCAGACCAACTGCAGCTCCAGCCATATCGTCACCTGTTATCTCAAATACATCTGAGCCGTAATGTTGGTCTGCCGACTAAATGTCGGACTTTGGTAGACCTGCGAGGAGGGAAGCCACCTCAACCTCGGTCTGTTCTCGAATGCTAAGCGTGGTGTTGGTCGTGCGGGATAGGATGGTGTCTGCGATATCGAGAATAGAGAAAAAGATAATGAAAAAGATGCCGACCGTCACGGCTAGATACGGGATACGCATATCCATACCAGTTGAAATGGCTTTTTGATTGGCCATTACGTCCAGGTATTTATAGCTGAAATTTAGTATCAGGCCGAGGAGCAATATTGTCAGAACGTCCACAAAGCGTCGCAACCGCAGCCGGGTTTCCGGGGTGAGCATCATTGTTGCCCAGCGAAACGAAAAATGTTGCCCCCGTTTAGCCGCCACGGCACTTGCCAACATGGCAAACCAAACCAACGCATGACGCGCTGCTTCCTCAGTCCAGGGCAAGGGTAGCTTAAGAACGTAGCGAAACAGGACCTGACTAAATAGGGCAAAGGCCATAAATGTAAGCAACAAGGAGGCAACAACCAATATTAGGCGTTCTACCAAATTGCCAATGTTGCTCAGGCTGCGTTGCAGCGTGTACGGCCAGGTCCTCATCGGATAAACCTTATTGCATTCGATTGTCGGACGGGAGGGAACGACGATCCCTCCCGTTGGATAACGTCGAAAGCTATTTGATGGTTCGGGCAAGGGCGATCAGTTCGGCACCGCCAGGCACACGTTCCTTCATCGCGTCGTAGACGGGAGCCATCTTGGATTTGAATGCCGTCAAATCGTCTACATCAAAGAATTCAAGACCGTGCTTCTTGAGGGGTTCGACCGCACCAGCTTGCACTTCGAGAGTGTGCTCCACCTGGATCTTTGAAGCCGCCTGGCCGGATTCAATCACGATTTTCAAATCGTCCGGGGAGAGCTTCTCTAGAAATGAGTTGGAGATCAACATCGCATCGAGAATGCTAACGTGCTTTGTGAAGCTGACGTACTTGGTGACCTGATAGAATTTGAGCGACAGCAGATCAACCACGCCAACGTCGGCCCCATCAACGACGCCTGTCTGCAGCGCCGCATACAACTCGCTGAAGGGCACGACTGTCGGTAGCGCGCCAAGCGCGGCGTAGGTGTCCTGGTGCGTTCTGGATGCCTGGACGCGCATCTTCAGGCCTGCGAGATCCTCGGGCTTTCGTATTGGTCGAACTTTGTTCCACATCAGGCGTGTGCCATCTGTGCCCCATCCTACGACACGGCAGTTGAAGCCCTTTTCGATATCGGGCTTGAGGCTATCACCAAGTGCGCCATTCAAGGCGCGGACTGCATGTGGCGTGTCGTCAAATAGGAAGGGGAGTTCCAGAACCTCAATCTGTGGAACCGCGGCGGATAGCACGCCAAGATTGCTCATGACGCCGTCGAGTGCGCCCACCTTGACGCTATTGATCATGATCTCATTACCGCCGAGTTGGGCGTCTGGGAAAAAGGTGACCTGGATCCGACCGTCGGAACGCTTGGTCAATTCGTTGCCAAACTGCACCAT
>NZ_RZRQ01000022.1:0-35403 GCF_003997785.1 Mesorhizobium sp. M7D.F.Ca.US.004.01.2.1
GCCGTCATCAACCGCGACCTGCCGCTGATCCAGGGCATCGTGCTGGTCTTCGCGCTGCTGTTCGTGCTGATCAACCTTGCCGTCGACATGATCTATGCGCTGCTCAACCCGAGGCTGCGCCATGGATGATAGCCGCATCTCAAGACACGGCTCGGGCGCGAAGCTTTGGCTGGCCGGCTGCTGGCTGCTGCTGGCGCTGCTGGCCGCGATCTTCGCACCATTGGTCGCGCCGCAGGACCCGCTGGCGCAGGACCTGATGCTCCAGCGTTTGCCGCCCTTCTGGCTCAATGGCGCTGAACCCGGCTATTGGCTCGGTACCGACAGTCTCGGCCGCGACCTGCTCTCCCGGCTGATCTTCGGCGGCCGCATCGCCTTCATCGTCGCCTTCGCCGCGGCCATCGCGGCGTGCCTGGTCGGCTCAACGCTGGGTCTGGTCGCCGGCTATTTCGGCGGCTGGGCCGACCGCATCATCTCGCGTATCGTCGATGTCTGGATGGCGTTTCCGCCGGTGCTGTTCGCCATCCTGCTGGTGGCGGTGCTCGGCACCGGCTTAAGTTCCGTCATCCTCGCCATCGCCATCATCGACTGGACGCGTTTCTGCCGGGTGATCCGTGCCGAGGCGATGGGCCAGTCGCGCATGGACTATGTCGAGAATGCCCGCATTGCCGGCTATGGCCGTATCGGCATCATGCTGCGCGAAGTGCTGCCCAATGTGGTGCCCTCGATCGTAGCATTGCTGTCGCTGGAAATGGGCATCGCCGTCATCGTCGAGGCGATCCTGTCCTTCGTCAATCTGTCGATCTCGACCGATGACCCGACCTGGGGCGGCATTATCGCCGAGGGCCGGTTGTCGATCCATCAGGCCTGGTGGGTGCTGGTGTTCCCGCTGGTCACGCTGATCCTGACCGTGCTGTCGTTCAGCCAGTTCGGCGAAGCCCTGAAGGCACGTTTCGATCCGGTGTTGCGATGAGTTTAGCCGTCAAACCCTGCCTCGATATCCGAGACTTGAGCGCGGTGCTGCCGAACGGCCAGCGTGTGCTGCGCTCGGTGTCGCTCTCCGTTCAACCCGGCGAGGTCCGCGCTCTGGTCGGCGAGAGCGGCGCCGGCAAGACGATGATCGGCAAGGCGGTGCTCGGTGTGCTGCCACCGAGCGTGCGCGTTGTCGAGGGCGACATGCTGCTCGAAGGCGAAGACCTCGGCAAGCTCCAGCCGAAGGCACGGCGCACGCTGATTGGGGCGCGCACGGCTCTGATCCCGCAGGACCCACTGACCGCGCTCAATCCGTCGCGCCGCGTCGGCTCGCAGATGACCGACCGGCTGGTGCGCATCCTTGGCTGGAGCGGCGAAAAGGCCGACACGCGCATCCGCCAATTGCTGGATGAGGTGCAGATCCGCGACCCCGACCGTGTGCTGAAAAGCTATCCGCATGAACTCTCCGGCGGCATGCGCCAGCGCGTGCTGATCGCTGCCGCCTTCGCCGCCGAACCGCGATTGATTGTCGCCGACGAGCCGACCACGGCGCTCGACGTCACCGTGCAGAAGCAGATCCTGCGGCTTATCGCCGAGTTGCAGCGCGAGCATGGCACAGCAATCCTCTTCGTCACCCATGATCTCGGCGTCGTCGCCAAGATCAGCCAGAAGGTTTCGGTGCTCTATGCCGGCAAGGTGGTGGAAGAGGCTGAAACAGCTGCCCTCTTCGCCGCCCCGCAGCATCCCTATACGCGAGCGTTGATGGCGGCGACGCCGCGCTACACCGATCCATACGCTTCGCTGAAGCCCGTGGACGAAGCGGTGCTGGCCGGGCTTGCCGCCGAGATCGCTTCTGCAGACCAGGCCTGGAGGCGCCCGCATGGCTGAGCCGCTGTTTTCCGTGCGCGGGCTGAAGGTCGCGCTGCCCGACATGACGCGCAAGCCGCTGTTTGGCCGGGCGCCGTTGGCCGAGATCCTGAAAGGCTTGGACTTCGACCTGCCGCGGGGCTCGGTTACCGGCATTGTCGGCGAATCCGGTTCGGGCAAGTCGACGCTCGGCCGCGCGCTGGTGCGCCTGCTGGAGCCCAGCGCCGGCAGCATCACTTTCGACGGCCGCGACATCACCCATCTGCCGGAGGCTGAACTGCGGCCACTGCGCCGAAATCTGCAGATGATCTTCCAGGATCCGATGTCGTCGCTCAACCCGCGCCGCACCATTGCCAGCATCATCGCCGCACCGCTCAAGCAGAATGGCCTCGGCGACAATCTCAAGGCGCGTGTCGCCGAAGCGCTGCACAGGGTCGGCTTGCCGCAAAGCTTTGCCAGCCGCTATCGGCACGAACTGTCGGGCGGCCAGCGCCAGCGCGTCGGCATTGCCCGCGCGCTGGCGCTGTCGCCGAAATTCGTGCTGGCCGACGAGATCGTCTCCGGCCTCGACGTGTCGACGCAGGCGCAGATCCTCACCCTGCTGGAAAAGCTTGCGGTCGAAATGGGCTTGACCGTCGCTTTCATCAGCCACGACCTGTCGGTGATCCGACGGCTGTGCAAGCAAGTCATCGTCATGCGCGAGGGCGTGATCGTAGAGGCCAGCGGCACCGATGCCTTGTTTGAAAGCCCGAAGGATGCCTACACGCGCGTCCTGCTCGCCGCCATTCCACTGCCCGAGATTGACCCGGACTGGCTGCGGCCGCCGGCGAAGGCCCAGGCATGAATCCAACCGCACGACGAACAGCGGGCTTCGGACGTGCGCCATAACGAGTAGGCCCGCTAACGGAGGGGTAATATGAAAAACGCAATCGCCAGCACGATCGTTGCCATCGGCTTGTTTGGCTCGACGACAGCGGCTTCGGCGGATTCAATGCCTGGCATGCGCGGCCACGATCACACCGGCATCACGGTCCCCGACATGAAGCAGGCCGTCGACTTCTTCACAGAGGTGGTCGGCTGCAAGAAGGCGATGTCGTTCGGCCCGTTTTCCGATGACAAGGGCACGTTCATGCAGGATCTGGCCGGCGTTGACCCGAAAGCGGTTATCGAACAGATCACGCAGTTGCGTTGCGGCTATGGATCCAACATCGAGCTGTTCAAATACACAGCACCGGACCAGAAAGACCTGCATGCCAAGAATAGTGATATCGGGGGCTTCCACATAGCTTTCTATGTAGACGACGTCGCGGCAGTGAAGGCCTATCTGCAGGCCAAAGGCGTAGCAACGCGCCTCGGGCCGCTGCCTGTCAAAGAGGGTCCCGCGGCCGGCCAGACCATTATCTATTTCCAGGCACCTTGGGGATTGCAGTTGGAAGCGATCAGCTATCCCACGGGCATGGCCTATGAGAAGGGTGCGGAGACCGTCCTCTGGAGCCCGAAAGAGCCAGCAAAGTGATGGGCTGATATGGTTCGGCTCGAGGTTCGCCCTTGAGCCGAACTCCTGATTCTTGCGAAAACCGCGCTTGCTGACGCAAGTATCCGCCCTGTCCGGCCCGTTTCCGTGAAATCAGGACCACTCTGACCGGCCTCTACCAGCTTCAGTCCCTTCGAAATCAATTGGTCTTCGATCCGGATGATAGGGGGCCGCAGCAGTGATGGACCGCCCTCGCTCAGACGCTCGATGATCGCCTGCATCGAGGTTTCTGCATTCAATTTGTTCGCAGAACGGCAGCTTGGAATTTCTACTGTCGTTGCTCAACCTTAATAGCCAAAGCGGACGATGAATATGGTTGCCGGAGAACCGAATGACGTGCGATTGAAAAATGTCGACAGTCAATGGATTGTGCAGGTCATCGAAAATGGGAAAGTAACTCGGCATTCATTCAAGGCTCAAGCGACTGCCGAGAGTTACGCCGAATTCCAGCGCATCAAGCTCGGCCTGCCTGGAAGGCCACCAATCTGGGAATAGAACCTACTCGACGAGCGATCCAGGAGGATTTGCTAGACATGGGGCAGGGCTGCATCGCGGCTGAACCGGCAATTTGAGGAGGGGCTTCTCGAAGCTACCTGCCTGCTGGAATCGACCGCCAATACGGCCACATTCGTCGCCCCGATCTGCACTGCGCGCGCGCTCCGCCATATAGCGACTGCTCCCCTCGCTCCTGGACCGAAGCGGCGGCAGGCCCCAAAATGATCCGTCAGGGTGACGGCCGTTTCGGGGAGGGTGAAGCTCTATGCACTGATGCCGTGGATTTCGGCCCCGCCGATCCAAGCGGCTGCGCCCCTTAATCAACGAGGGCGCGCAAACCACTTTTGCGACGGCATGGGGATCCAGGACGTCATGCTCGGAATGGGACGCGGCGTGGATTCCAGTCAAGGGGCGGAGGCATTGCGTAGCAGGAGTTCGAGCGTTTCGATCAGGGCGAGCGCGCTCGCTGGCAGACGGCGCCCGCTTCGTTTGATGATCTGCACACGGCTCGCCTGCAACAGGGGGTCATCTATGGGCACGGCGACGAGGTCGCCTCTGGTCAGATGCTCAGGCACCGACGTTACCGACAGCACAGTCGCGCCGAGATTGGCAACCACGCAGTCGAGGATCGTCTGGATCGAATTGCTCGTCATCATAACGGGTATCCGGCGACCCGTCTGTTCCTGAATTTCTGCTAGTTGTTGACGAACGCCGAACCCGATGTCGGGAAGGATAATCCTGTGGCCGGTGAGCTCATCCAACGAAATGCTGGGGCGCCCCGCCAGCGCGTGTTCAGGCCGACAGATCAAGCAGGTGGGCTGTGAGAAAGAGCTAACGACGCGCACCCTCGGGTCGCCGGTCGGCCCCATGACGACACCAAAATAGCATTCATCCTCAGCCACCAGCGGGACGATTTCCCGCGAAGACAGGCTGCGAACCGAAATCGAGATCTGAGAATAGCGTTTCGAAAAACTTGCCAGCGCCTCGGCGAAGATCGTCCGCAACAATCCAGTCCCGATCGCCACGTCGAGGTGGCCGCTGCGCAGGCCCTTCAGGTCGTCAAGTTCCGTGAGCAGGGTCTCTCGCTGTGAAGCTCGATCGCGGTAGTATTCCAGAACACGCGCCCCGGCCGCCGTGAGGCGCACGACGTGACGCCCTCGCTCGATAAGTTCGATCCCGAGCTCTTCCTCGAGGCTGGCTATGTGCCGACTGATCGAGGAAGGGGCAATGTCCAACGATTCGCTGGCCGCGCGCATCGTGCCGAGCCTGTAGGCCCGATACAGATAATCGATGCGTTCATCCTTGAACTCCCGCGACGTCTTGCTCTCAAGGGAGATATCGGACTTTGCGCCAATGCTCCTCGTCGATTTCAGTGTTTTCTCCTAACTCTGCAATTTAGCTGGCCGGGCCCTTCTTACTTGGCAGTTTTGCCGCCGAAGAAATCCTTGAATGACGCCGCGCCCCTCGCGACCAAGCCGGGCTGGACAGGGGCCGCGCCTCCCGGACGTCCGCCGAGTGCATCTTGGGCAGCCTGCGCGAGCGATTTGATTTGCCGATTCGCCAAGGGGATGAGGATGCCCTGCGCCAACGATGCGAGTTTGCCGCTAACGATCGCTTCGACCGTCCAGTCGACGCGACTGCCGACCCCCAGCGGCTCGATCTCAAATGTCATCTTAGCGTCCATTATGCCCAGCGCATGACGGCCACTCAATTGATATTTGACGAATTTTGGGCGCTCGGCGCCGATCCGCTTGGTCTGGACATCTGATTTTCCGCGGATTTGAGGCACGCCGACTTCCAGTGTCACTGTGAACTCGGTTTCGGACGTCTTGGTGAGCCCTTTGAAGTAGGGGAGGATCGGCGCGAACTTGTCCGGGTCGGTTATGAAATCATAGACTGCTTCGGGCTCGGCTGCGGCCTCGAACTGTCCGTTCAGATTAACGTTCATTACTAGTTCTTTCCCATCTGGGATGCAGCGAGTACCGCATCGACTATTGGCGTGTAGCCCGTGCAGCGGCACGTGTTGCCGGCGAGACCCTTGCGAACGGCCGTTTCATCAGGGCTGGGATTCTCGGCAAGCAGCGAGGTTGCCGAGATCAGGAAGCCGGGCGTACAGAAGCCGCATTGCAGCGCGTGATTTTCAGAAAAGCACTTCTGGAGGATGCTGAGCGTGCCGTCCTTGGCAGCTAGTCCCTCCACCGTGCGAACCGTCTTGCCGTCGGCCTGGACAGCCAACAACGTGCAGGATTTGGCCGCGCGCCCGTCCAGGAGAATTGTGCATGCTCCGCAATAGCTGGTATCACAGCCAATGTGAGTGCCGGTCAGTTCGAGGGAATGCCGGAGGAATTCGACCAGCAGCATCCGGGGCTCGACTTGCGCTTCGATGGCCTTGCCATTGACTGTGAGCCGGATCGTCTTCTTGTGCGTGTTCATGACGTGCGGACTATCCATAGTAGTGGTGGGTATCCCTGACCTCGATGCCGGCTCGCCGGCGTGCGATGACGTCGAATGCGCGAATGACGAGACCGCGTGCCAGATTGCGCTTGTAGGCTTCCGAACCCTTGTTGTCGGAAAGCGGCTCAACGAAATGTGATGCCGCGTCGCCGATCAGCTTTGCAAGCGCCGCGTCGAACACCTTGCCGGCGGCGAACTCGTTGGCCGCGTCGAACGGCAGGGCGGTGAGACCCAGGCAGCCGAATCCGATTCTCAGCGAACGGACAATGTCGCCATCCAGATTGACCTGCAGGGCGCAGCTGGCGGTCGGATAGGCCGGCGCCGAGCGCTTGAAGGCAACGAAGGTCCCGAACCCGTCGAGCGATTCACGCGGAATAGCGATGCGCGTGATGATCTCGCCCATGGCGAGCGCGGGCGTATAGGCGTCCGCCAGAAGAGTGCGGATCGGCTGCACGCGGGTGCCCTCGGAGCCCTCGCAGAGGGCTACGGCACCGAGCGTCGTCAGCAAGGCCGGCCAGCAGGCGCAGGGATCAGCCTCGGCGATACTCCCGCCGATTGTGCCCATGTTGCGGACCTGGACGTCGGCGATGCCCAGTGCGCAGTCCTGAATGATGGGAAAGGTCTTGGCCGCCTCCGACTTGCCGGCCACCCCATGCCGCGTGAGCGCGCCGATCTCGATCAGGTCGTCGCCGAGCGTCACCTCGTCTGCGCCTTGGATACCGGTGAGATCTATAAGGAGTTTAGGCGCGAGAAGCCGGAGCTTCATCATCGGAATCAGAGTCTGGCCACCTGCCATCAACTTGGCGTCGGACCCTCCGTCTATCAGCGCAACGGAGGCTTCCGAGAAGCTTGCCACTTTGATGTAGTCGAAACGGCTTGGATACATGCGCAGCCTCTGTCACCTGTTTGGCGGCGATTTAGCCATCGAACAGCCCGGGTATCAATGCAGCCACGTGTCTTGTTGGTTGCGCCGGCCGCAATGCGAATGAATGCGCATTGCGCAACAAATTGTCCGGACGCCGGCATCGAATGGCCGGTCTCGCCTGTCGTATATGCAATCCAAGGCACGACGATGCCGTGGCATTCAACTTATGACAACGCTGGGACTTTTGTAATGACGTTAGCGCCGGATGGCCTCGAGCTTGGTCCGATCGGAGATAAGATCATTTTTGAAAACAGCCAGGTCCGGGTATGGAGCCTGGAACTGGCTCCGGGCCAACTTCAGCGCTGGCACGAACATCACCACACCTACCTCGTCATCCCGATCACGGCAGGCGAGAACGTGATGGAATTCGTCAGCGGCCGCGTCGTGAACACACATGAGCAGCCGGGGCAGGCGCTTTACCGGCAGCCGGGCGAACCGCATCAACTGCGCAATACGAGCACCTTCCACTATCGAAATGTCTTGGTCGAACTCCTCGATCAGCCGAAGGCCGCCGTCTAGGTGATCCTGCAAACAAACGAATAACGGAAACAGCAAATGGCGAGTTCTGACGCAACCATTCCAGGCATGCCAAACGGCATGCCTTCACTCGAAGAACTGCTTGTGAATACCAACGAGATGGAATGGCGGGCGAAGTCGTTGCCCGGCGTTTTTGAGAAGATGCTTTGGCGCGATGAGGCAACCGGCGCCTCGGTTGCCCTCATCAAATTCGCCAAAGGCGCCAGCATTCCTTCGCCGCACATGCACGCGTCGAACCAGATGATGTTCTGCCTGTCTGGGCATTACGAATACACGTCGACCGGCGTGACGCTGAGGGCGGGCTCCTTCTATCTCAACCCCAAGGGCAATGTGCACGGCCCGACGCTGGCTCATGAAGAGACGGTCGTCGTGGAGATCTATGACGGCCCTCACTATCCGAAGATGCCGGACTGGTACACGGACGAGCAGGACGCACGATGACCAAGCACCGGGTGCCTGTCGCCGATCTCGTCGCGTTCGCGGCGTCGCTCTTTGCCACGAAGGGCGTACGGCCCGACGATGCCCACTACGTATCTCAATGCCTTGTGTTGGCGGATCAGGAGGGTGTTCCGTCCCATGGCGTCATGCTCGTGCCGATGTATCTGTCGCGGCTAGAGGCAGGCTCGGTTGATGCCAGGTCGCAAGGCCAGGTGGTCTCACGCAAAGGCGGCGTTGCCGTCGTCGACGCGGAAAACGGGCTAGGGCAACTGACCTCGCGAACGGCAATCGCTTTGGCGCTGGAAGGCGCCCGCGAGCACGGCCTCGGCGCGGTCGCGGTCAGGCGTGGTTTCCACTTCGGCACAGCCGGGCATTGGGCGAGCGAACTCGCTCGGGCAGGCTGCATCGGCATCGTCCTTTCCAACACGCGTCCGCTGATGCCGGGTATTGGTGGCACCGAGCCACTCGTAGGTAACAACCCGCTGGCAATCGCGGTGCCTGCTCCGGACGTGCCAGTCGTCCTCGACATGGCGCTGAGTGCCGCCGCAATGGGCAAAATCAGAATAGCCGCCGCTGCCGGCCTCGCCATTCCCGGGGACTGGGCAACCGACAAGAACGGCGTTCCCACAACCGATCCAGCCGCCGCCATCGAAGGAATGCTGCTGCCCGCGGCTGGCCCGAAAGGCTTTGGACTGGCGGTGATGATTGATCTGCTTGCTGGCGGCCTTTCGTCCGGCGGCGTCGGCTCCGCGATCAAGCCTTTGTATGGTGATCCAGGCCAACCCTATGACTGCGCGCATTTCTTCCTCGCAATCCAGGTCGATGCGTTCCGGTCGCCTGCGTCTTTCGAGGGACTGGTCGGCGAGGTGGTAGAGCGCATCCGGACCTCGCGCCCGGTTGACCCTGCTTCTCCAGTAATGGCGCCAGGCGATCCCGCCAGCAATGCGCGGCGGCTCGCCGAAAAGGACTGTCCAGTTGATCCGGCGACGCTGCGTAGCCTTGAACACGCGGCTCAGCGAGCCAACGTGCCATTTCCGTTTTCCATTCCAACCTAGCGAGGCCGACATGCCCAAGAAATCCATCACATCCAGCAAACTGGCAGTTCCGAACGGCCATTTTTCGCAGGCCAGCATCGCGGAAGCCAAGGGCAAGCTGCTGTTCATCTCCGGCATGACTGCTCGCAAGGCAGACGGCACAATCGCAGGCATCGGCGACGTTTCGATCCAGACGCGCCAGGTTCTCGATAACGTCAAGGCGGCCGTGGAGGAGGCCGGCGGCACACTGGAGGACATCTGCCGGGTAGACGTCTATGTCCGCAACATCGAGCATTTTGACGCGATCCATAAGGTACGCCGCGAATATTTTCCGAACGAGGCCCCTGCGTCGACAATGGTTGAGGTCAGCAAGATGGTGAAGCCCGAATATCTGATCGAGATCAGCGCCATCGCTGTACTTTACTAATCGGAGTTGATCCTCAATGCGGTTTGCTTCCATTCGACACAAGGATCGCGTCCTGCCGGCACTGATCGATCACGGCAAGGCTGTGCTTCTGGAGGATGTCGCTCCGGACGTCGTCGGCATCATTGAAATGGGCGCGCAAGGGCTGGCGGCCGCGAAGGCGGCGCTGGCCGACGCGTCGCGCGCGCGCGTCGATGACTTCACCTTCGCCGCGCCGATCACGCGCTTCCGCCGTGACGTGTTGTGCTGCGGCTGGAACTACTGGGACCATTTCGAGGAAAGCAAGGGCAAGCGCGAAGGCCAGGACGTGGACCGTCCAAAGGCGCCGACCTTCTTCACGAAGAGCCCTTCGACAGTCATCGGCCCCTGCGACCCAATCGCCTATGACCCCGGGATCTCCGCCAAATGGGACTATGAAGCCGAAATCGCTATTGTCATAGGCAAGGGCGGGCGCAGCATCCCGCGTGCACAAGCGCTCGACCATATCTTCGGCATTACCTTGGCCAACGACGTCAGCCAGCGTGACTTGCAGCGCCGGCATGGCGGACAGTGGTTTAAGGGCAAAAGCATCGACGGCACGATGCCGCTCGGACCGACCATCGTCACGCTGGACGAAATTCGCTTCGAGGACCTCTGGATCGAGTGCCATGTCAACGGCCAACGGGTTCAACATGCGTCGACCAGGCAAATGGCCTTCCCTATCGACGAACTGATTGCCGAACTCTCGTTCGGCATGACGCTGTATCCCGGCGACGTGCTGCTCACGGGTACGCCGGCCGGCATCGGAAATGCGCGTGAACCGCCGGTCTTCATGGGCGAGGGGGATCGCGTTGTAGTGTCGGTGGATGGCATAGGAGGCTTGGACAATACGCTCGTCCGCATAGATCTTCGCGGACAAAGCGACGTGTCTCTCGCCTGATATGCGCTTTTCGCAGTGGCGGCAGGTTGAGCGACATCATCGGGAGCGTTCGACCATGAACACCAACTTTGATTACATCGTCGTGGGTAGCGGTATCAACGCGCTGGTCTGCGCCGCCATGCTGGGCGGCAAGAGACAGCGCGTATTGGTACTGGAACGCAATGACCGCATCGGCGGCTGCATGCGCAGCGACGAGATTACCGCGCCGGGCTTCGTCCACGACGTGATGGCAACGACCTTCATCCTGTTTGTGACCGGGTCCGCATATTCTGTGCTAGGACCCGACCTTGAGCGCCTTGGCGTCGAATTCTGCAACACCGATACCCCGCATGCGGTGGTTCTGCCCGATGGCCGTCATCTGGTCATCCGGCGCGACCGGGAGGTTAATGTCCAGGCGCTGGATGCACTCGCCTCGGGCGATGGCTTGAATTACCGGGAGGACATGGAAGGAATCGAGAAGGATGCCGCTTTGCTGTTCGGCCTTTTGGGCGGACGCCTGTGGAGCTTCGCGACACTCAAGCTGCTGCTGACGGAAGCCTGGCGGCGCGGGCCACTCGGGCTCAAAGCCTTGATTGGCAATGCACTGACGCCAGCCCGTTCCTGGCTCGAGTCAAGCTACCGCTCCGATGTCGCCAGGGCTTTATGGGCTCCTTGGTCGCTTCATGCAGGCCTTGGTCCCGAGGATGCTTTTTCTGGCCAGATAGGCAAAGTAATCGGATTCTCGCTGGAGGCTGGCGGCTCTCCGATCGTCAAGGGCGGGGCGGGCGAGCTGCTCTCCGCCTTCTCGAAGCTGATCGCGGAACGCAGCGGAACGATCAGGACACAGGCCGACGTGGTGAGCGTGATCAGGACGGGAGGTCGCGCCACGGGAGTTCGCATTGCCTCGGGCGCGGAGTTTTCCGCCGCGAAGGGCGTCATCTGCTCGATGACGCCGACCCAGCTCTATGAAAGGCTACTGGGCGGTGCCCAGGTCATGAACGAGCCGGATGCCGTCGCGAAGTATCGCCACGGCAAAGGCAATTTCCAAATGCACTACGCACTCGACCGGATGCCGGTCTGGAAGAACGCCGAACTGGCCCAGGCTGCAGTGGTGCATCTTACCAACGGCATCGACGGGGTTTCCAAAGCTTGCAACGAAGCTCTGCGCGGCATGCTCCCGGAACTGCCGACGATCTGCGTTCAGCAACCACATGTGCTTGACCCGTCGCGCTGCCCGCCAGGCAAGGCCATCTTGTGGCTGCAAATGCCGGAGGCGCCCCGCTTCGTTAAGGGCGATGCCGCCGGCTTGCTGGATCCGCCAGAAGATGGACGGTGGACCGAGAGCGTGCGCGAGGCCTATGCCGATCGGGTGGAGGCTATGCTTGCGGCGCATATCGACGGATTCCAAGAATCCATAATAGCACGTCGAGCCTATTCGCCCGCCGATATCGAGGCCATGAATATCAATCTGGTTGGCGGCGATCCTTACGGCGGCTCTTCCACCATCGATCAAGCGTTTCTGTGGCGGCCGTTCAAGCACAGCGTCAACCACAAGACCGATGTCGAAGGTCTCTATCTGATCGGAGCCTCGACACATCCAGGATCCGGGCTGGGCGGCGGTTCCGGCTTCCTGCTCGCGCAGCATCTGACGGGATGATGCGCAAGGCTAGGACCCTGCCCGCTGTGCATAGCCGGCTACCAAGCTGACCCCAAACTATTGATTCGCCAAAATTGCGTTTCGGAACCGGTCGAGCCCGTCCTGCAAGACGGAACGGGGGCAAGCAAGGTTCAGCCGGACGTGGCCCTCGCCGCTGTCCACGAACATTTCGCCACCCTCGATGACAACACCGGCCCGTTCGAGGAAGAAGCGCGTCAGGTCGACCGAACCTGAGAAATACCCGCGCATGTCGATCCAGGCGAGATAGGTCGCCTCGGGAACACGCAACCTTGCATTCGGGAGATGTCCCCGCACAAACTCGTCTGCAAGTGCAAAGTTCCCATCCAGGTAGATCCGCAGTTCGTCCAACCATGCCTCGCCGCCGCGATAGGAACCGATCGCGGCCGCAAGGCTAATCGGGTTGATGAACGGATAGTGCAGTTCGTTCCATACCGCTCTTAGCGCCTCATCGGGGATGACGATTGTAGCAATCATCATGCCGGCGAGATTGAAGGTCTTACTCACCGCCATGCATGTGACGATCTCGCGGCTTTGCGGGAAAAGCTTGGCGAGGGGCGTGTGTTTGAGCCCGCAGCGAAGCAGGTCGCAATGGATTTCGTCGGAAATGATCTTCAAGCCGTGCTTGAAGCAGATTTCCGCGAGGCGCCGCAACTCGGCTTCGCTCCAGAGCCGCCCGGTTGGATTGTGTGGGTGACACAGGAAGAAGACCTTGACCGAGATGTCCGCCGCCTTCTCTTCGAAATCTTTGAAATCGACCTCGTAGTGGCCATCATTGTTGATGAGCGGTGATGTGACCAATGTTCGGCCGCTCTTCACCGTAGCGTGCTTGAAGTAACCGTAGGAGGGGCTGAGAGTCAGCACCTTGTCATGCGGTCCGCAGAGATAGTTGACGAGGCCGAACAGGGCAGGAATGACACCGAGCGACAAGGCCAGCTGCTCGCGCGGAAAGGTCCAACCGTACCGGCGCTGACACCAGGCGTGGAAGACATCATAGAGTTGGTTGTCGTAGTTCATCGTATAGCCGAATATCGGATGCTTCAACCGATCCAACATGGCATCCAGCGCGGCTTGTGGGGCGGCGAACTGCATATCGGCGACCCACATCTGGATAATGTCCTCTTTCGGCTGATCGAGCACGACGGGCGCGGTCCTCTGCGAGAAGAGATATTTCTCATACCCTTCAGCCGCGGACGCATTGCTATCGAGGCGGGAAATCAGGCGGTCGAAATCGTGGTGCATTGGAGACTGACCAGGAAGCGTGGGTGGATTGCGCTGGACATCGTTGCGCTGAAAGCAATTTATTCTGCGAATTGACGCAAGTCTTGCTAATGTTTTTGCTGGTATAGCCAATCACTGGCAGATCCCACTAAGGGACGACGAAATGGACGAGATTGATTCCAAGATCCTCATAGAGTTGCAAAAAGACGGTCGGCTCACCAATCAAGAGTTAAGCGAACGCGTGAATCTGTCACCCTCCCCATGCCACAGGCGCGTCCGGCTTTTGGAAGAAGCCGGCGTGATAGAAGGTTATGGTGCGCGGCTCAGCCATAGGGCTCTCGGAATGCCGATCATCGCCTTTATTCTTGTCCGGCTCGCGGCGCAGAGCAAAAGCGCCATGGCAGAATTCGAGGTGGGTATTCGCCGAACATCCGAGATCACTGCCTGTTATCTCATGTCAGGACGGCAGGATTATCTACTTCAGGTGTTCACCGCCTCATTGGATAGTTATGAAGAATTCGTGCGCAACAAACTCTCAGAGTTGCCGGGTATCGGATCCTGGGAGACGAATTTCGTGTTTGGGGAAATCAAGAAGAGCTTCCTGACGCCGAAAATAGGTTCACGTTGACCTCTTTGCAGAGAGGGAGAACCAGAAATCTGCGCCCATCCGAGATGGCGCCCGAGCGCAATCGCCGTTCGCGCGCGAAGCGCTCCTCCTGGAGTGCCGAAGCAGATCAGCTAGCCAGCAAGCCGCTCGTCAGCGACCGAAACACCCCAGGCATTCATGGCATTCAGCACACCACTGAGCGTCATGCCCATAGGTGTCAATTCATAGACAACCCTTGGCGGTGTCTCGGCAAAAGCGGTCCGGGTGACAATGCCATGTTGCTCAAAACGTTTGAGCCGATGGGTGAGCGTGTGCGCGCTGATGCCGTCCAGCGCTGTTTTTAGTTCATTGAACCGTCGTGGACCCACGAGCAGTTCTCGAACGATCAGCGTCGCCCAAGGTCCGTCCAGCAACAGCAGGCAGCGCTCTACGCCACATTCCGGAAGACAATGATCAGCCATGTTCGCTTGTTCGCTTTCCGCCCCAAAATAATTCTGCGTGGTGCCCATTAGTGCATTTGACGTAACCGATGCACAGAATGCACTGATGCGGCTTTCTAACCGCTTAGCGAGATTATGCCCATGCCTTTCATCATCCACGGTGCCACCGGCGCACAAGGTGCGCCCCTGTTCGAGCGCTTCAAAACGGCAGGAAAATCCGTCAAGGCCGCATCGCGCACTGCTGAGAACGGCGACCATTCGGTGACTGCCGATGCCGCCTCAACGGACTCTCTGATCAGCGCATACGACCAGGCCGAAGGCATTTTCGTGCATCTGCCCCAGGCCCCGGAGGCCCTGCGCCAAAGCTATGCGAACAACATCGTTGCGGCCATCCGCGCTGCGCGACCGTCACACGTCGTGATTTCGACCAGCGGTGCGGTTGTCGACACGCCAGACAGCCCGCTGCAGGCGTCTGCCGATTCCGCCATCATGACGCTGATCAACGGCGTCAAGGGTAGTGGCGTTTCAAATGCTATCGTCGCGCCCCGGCTGTACCTTGAAAACCTGCTGCTCCCCATGGTCTCTGCACCAGTCAGTTCCGCGGGCGTTCTGCGCTACCCAATTCGGCCTGACTATGCCGTTTCGTGGAGCTCCCACGCGGACGTGGCCAAGGTTGCAGAACGCCTGCTGCTGGACAGGACGTTGACGGGTGTTGTCGGCATCGGTCACTTGCCCGGACTGCTTGGTGCGGATCTGGCGGCCGGCTTCAGCAAGCATTTTGGCCGCAACGTGACTTTTGAAGCGCAAACGCCCGAAGCGTTTGGCGATTTGATCGAGCCTTTCTTTGGCCCGGCATTTGCCGGCGTCGTTCAGTTCTACCAGGCGCATTGGCAGGCTCCTGCGAACACGATCGATCCAAACACCAGTTCGCAAATCCTCCTCGGGATTGCGCCAGACAATGTCGAGACATGGTTGGCGAAAGCGCTCGTCCGATAGCAGGCAGGTCGGCCGGGATGACCGACAGAAGCGGGGTTCGGACACGAACCCCGCTTCTGCTGCTTCTCGAGCGCGATCAGGTCTTGTATTGCCGGCGAAAAGCGAGCGGCGTGCTATCCGTCTCACGCTTGAAGAACTTGGCGAAGTTGGTTGCCTCCTCGAAACCCAGGCCCTCCGCGATAAGGTAGATGGGCCGGTCGGTATGGACCAAGAGCCGTTTTGCCTCAAGGGCGATGCGAGCCGTGATGACGCTCTTGGCGCTCTGTCCAGTGGCCTCCATTGCTGCCCGGGTCAGGCTTTTCTCCGTGCAGCCCAAAGCTGCTGCGTAGGCGGCTACCTGATGCCAGCCGGCATAGTTCTGTTCGACCAGCTTGCGAAATTTGGCAAAGCGCTGCAGGGCTAGGTTAGCCGCGTCCGCCGAACCTATCTGCCGGTCCTGCAATATGGTCAGCCGCAAAAGGAGCGCGCAAAGCTGGTACCGCAGCAGCGCGTGGAGATCCTTGGGCGCCGCCTCGATCGCCGCATCCAGCCGCATCCTGGTGATGACCGCGCTAACCGCCTGGAAATCTCCGCTCGACAGGGGCAGATGATCGGGCAACCGATCGAGACCAAGCGCCGGCAGCAGATCGGCGGTCGTCTGTGTCTCCGATGGCAGGAATTCCGCCCGGAACAGCACCATCCATCCGTCCCAGCCTTCATCGGAACCGAAGCTGTGAACTTGGCCGGGCCTGAGCACGAGCAGGGACCCCGCCGAGCAGGCGACCGGCTGGAAATCCACCAGTTGGGTTACTTCGCCTTCGGTGACGCAGATCAGCGTGTGGAAGGAATAGTGGTACAGCGCCAGGATTTCCGCGCGGGTGACCCGGCGACGCAGTTCGGAAAACAGGAAGACCTCGACGTCGAGTTCGCGCCCATGTGGACGGTACGCGAGTTGATCTACCTTTGCCCTGCTCCTTGCCATGATCGTCTCCCGCCAACACCGATGTCCGCTAAGTATCATATTTCGGCGCAAATGCACCACGACAGATTGATCTATTGCCCGTTATTATCACTACATGAACAGCGCGGATCGCTCCGCAGCAGGTTCCAACAGAGGCAAGGAGAGACAGAATGACCAATATCGACATCGCAAAGAGCTACATCAAAGCCGTCCAGACCAATGACCAAGCCACGCTTGGCGGCTTGCTGTCCCCGCAGATCATCTGGCATCAGCCCGGCGCCAACCAGTTCTCGGGCATCAAGAACGGCATTGCCGAATTTGGCGCCATGATGGGCGCCATGATGGCCAAGTCCGGCGGCAGTTTCGCTATCACCCACGCCCATCGCTATCTCGCCAACGGCAACCTGGTTGCCATCGAGATCGAGTTCGCCGGCCAGCGCGAAGGCGCCAAGGTCGATCAGCCCGGTATCGATCTGCTGCGCATTGCAGACGGCAAGATCGTCGAAGTGTGGCTGTTCTCCTCGGACCCAGAGCAGGAAGACGCCTTCTGGGGCAAGTAAGTCATCGCACCTACGGCAGCGGGGACGAAAGCGTTCCCGCTTCTGCCACATTAATTCCAGGAGTCGCAATGAGCGCGAACAACAAGCAGATCGTCGCTGCAGCCTACCAGCGAATTTTCGGTGATTTGGACGTCTCAGCAGTTGACGACTGCCTGAGCAAGGACTTCGTCCAGCACAACCCGACAATTGCTGATGGCCCCGAAGGCGTAAAGCAACTTGCACAAATGCTTGCTTCGCAAGGAGTCCAGAAACAGAAAATCGAGTTCAAGCATGTGGTTGCCGACGGCGACATCGTCATTATTCATTCTCGCTACGAGATGGCGGGAAAGGAATGGAGATTTATCGACATCTATCGCGTCGAGAACGGCAAGCTGGCCGAGCACTGGGATGCGATGATGCCAATGCCCGAGACGCGCGCAAACAACAATCCAATGTTCTAGGGCGGAGAATCACGTGAATACTGGTGAGGCGGCCGCTGCCGCCGCACTTCGTTGCTGCGGCGATATCTGCGGCATGAGGTAGAGTTATTCAGACTGAGGCCAAGAGCCTCATCCAGGCATCGAAGATGCCCCTCGATCGCCTACGCTCGTCGAAGGCGATACGCTCAGCGTCTCAACTGCGGGCGGCTGCTTGCGCCGGGTCCGCGTCGTTGTCTTTCCTTCAAGCTCGTGCGCGGCTGCCGGCATGCGGCAGTCGATCTCGTCGTCCGACAAGTCCTTGAGCAATTTCAAGCTCCTGCCGTGGCGGGCGCCGTCAACGAGGATCGCGCGTTTGCCGCGATGTTCGACGGGCAGGCGTCGGGCGATGATGGCTGCCGCATGATCTCTGGGCTGTGCTTGTCGGTGTCGCAAAACCCGTGCAGCCGGCGTTCGCGGCCACGGATCCCGTTCGCGAAAACACGCTGGTTACGGCCGATCGGGAACACTCGATTGGCCGCTCTCAATCGAGCATTGCAGCGTTCCGCTTTCCGGGAGAAGCGATCGTTTCTTCCTCAAGCAGCGTGCTCAAAGTTTAAAGGTCTGCCAAATTCGCCGTACTAGTTTCGAGGAAAATGTAGCAAAAAGTACGGCAGAAATTTCGCTAAGCTATTGATAATGCATGGTGATCCCGACAGGAATCGAACCTGTGACCTACAGATTAGGAATCTGCCGCTCTATCCTACTGAGCTACGGGACCACGCGGCCCGACACATAGCCGCTTCGGATCGTTTCGCCAAGAGGCTGGCCGAAGGCAATTCGGCCAGCCCTTTGTGCTGATGCTATCAGGCCGCCAGCGCGGTTTCCGCCAGTTTCACCCAGTAGCTCATGCCGTGCGGGATGACCTCGTCGTTGAAGTCGTAGGCGGGATGGTGGAGGCCGGCGGTGTCGCCATTGCCGATGAAGATGAAGGCGCCGGGGCGGGCTTCCAGCATATAGGAAAAATCCTCGCCGCCCATCACCGGCTGGATGCCGCGGTGGACATGGGCGTCGCCGGCGACGCCGGCCGCGACATCGCTGGCGAAAACCGTTTCTTCCGCGTGGTTGAAGGTCACGGGGTAGTTCGCCTGGTAGTCGACCTCGATCTTGGCGCCGAACGCGGTCGCCAGCCCGTCGCAGATGGTGCGGATGCGCTCTTCCGACCTCTTGGCGATTTCCTTGCGCAAGGTGCGCACGGTGCCGGCGATTTCAGCGGTTTCCGGGATGATGTTGTAGGCATCGCCGGCGTGGAACTTGGTCACCGACACCACCACGGCCTCGACCGGATCGGTGCTGCGCGAGGCGATCGTCTGCAAGGCGCCGACCAGCTGGCTGGTGATGACGATCGGGTCGATCGTGCCGTGCGGCATCGCCGCATGGCCGCCCTTGCCGCGCACGGTGATGGTGAACTCGGCCGTCGCCGCCATGATCGGGCCCGGGCGGATGGCGAACTGCCCGACAGGCAGGCCCGGCATGTTGTGCATGCCGAACACTTTGGAAATGTCGAAACGCTCCATCATGCCGTCCTTGACCATCTCGTTGCCGCCGCCGCCGCCTTCCTCCGCCGGCTGGAAGATCACCGCCACCGAGCCGGTGAAGTTGCGTGTCTCGGCGAGATATTTCGCGGCACCAAGCAGCATCGCCGTGTGGCCGTCATGGCCGCAGGCATGCATCTTGCCGGGGATGGTCGAGGCGTAGGACTTGCCTGATATCTCGTTGAGCGGCAGCGCGTCCATGTCGGCGCGCAGGCCGATGGTCGGGCCTTCGCCCTGGCGGCCGCGGATGATGCCAACCACTCCGGTCTTGCCGAGGCCGGTGACCACGTCGTCGCAGCCGAAGGCTTTCAGCTTCTCGGTAACGAAGGCAGCGGTCTTGAAGACATCGAAGTTCAGTTCTGGCGTCTGGTGCAGATGCTGGCGCCAGCCGGCAACTTCGTCCTGCATTTCGGCGGCACGGTTCAGGATTGGCATGATGGTTCCATCTCGCTGTTGGGACAGGCGGGTGTTGTCCGCTGCCTTGCAATTGTGATCGCCGGGCACTTTGCCATGTTGGCGTCACATAGAGTAAATAGCACCGCAACAATACGGTCCGGTTTTTGAGGGTCGGACCTATCATGCTGGCGATCGCGTAACGAAATCTTACGGAGCCAGGGGCGACTACGGCAAGAGGCGATTTCGGATTTGATCATGCGGCACAGGCATTTCCTCAAACTATTCTCGGCTGGCACAATCGCGCTGTCGGTCGTGGCCGGGCCGGCGCTGGCGAATCCGGTGGTTGTGTTCGACCTCAGCAGCGGCAAGATCCTGCAGCATCAGGATGCGTTCAAGCGCTGGTATCCGGCGTCGCTGAGCAAGCTGATGACCGCTTATGTGACCTTTCGGGCGCTTGCGGCCGGCGAGGTGCAGCTTGATTCGCCGATCAAGGTGACCAAACACTCCGCCGCCGAGCCGCCAAGCAAGATGGGTTTCAAGCCGGGTTCGGTGATGCGGCTCGACAATGCGCTGAAGATGATGCTGGTCAAATCAGCCAACGACATCGCCATGGCCGTCGGCGAAAATGTCGGCGGTTCGCAGGCAGCCTTTGCCGAGCGGATGAATGCCGAGGCGACCCGGCTCGGCATGAATGGCACGCATTTCGTCAATCCGAACGGGCTCTATTCGCCGGACCAGTACACGACGGCGCGCGACCTCGCCGTGCTGGTGATGGCGATCCGCCGCGAATTTCCGCAATATGTGCCGTGGTTCTCGATTGAAGGCCTTGCCGTCGGCAAGAAGGCGATTCCCAACTACAATCTCTTGATCGGTCGTTATCCCGGCGCCGATGGCATGAAGACTGGCTTTGTCTGCCCCTCCGGCTTCAACATGATCGGCTCGGCGACCCGCAACGGGCGCACGCTGGTCGCGGTCGTGCTTGGCGAGAAATCGGCGGTCACCCGCGCTGAGACTGCCGCAAAACTGCTCGACCAGGGTTTTGACACGCCTGCCGCCGGCTCGGCCACCGTCACCACGCTGGCGCCCTACGGCGATCTGGTCTCGCCAAACGACATGCATGACGAGGTCTGCAAGAAGAAGACGCCGCAGGAGCAGTCCGAGGCACCACCGGTCGTTGCCAAGGACGTGCCGAAATCGCCCTATCAGGAAAAGCTCGACCATGTGCCGACGCTGGTTGCCGTCGGCCTCGGCGGCGCCACAGGTCCGGCGCCGAAGGCCATGCTCGACCAGGGTGCGCAGGAATATACCGACGTGCCGATCCCGAGCTGGCGGCCCGACAGACCGGCGCCGGCAGGCACCGGCCCGAAGATTGCCGGCTCCGCCGCGCAAGGCGACCAGCCGGCCAAGGTTGCGAATTAGAGCATGATCCCGAACCGAAGGTCCGCGTCAGCGAAACTTGGATACCGGTTTTCGCTGGAGATCGTGCTCAAACAGACAGATAGAGTTCGATGAACGGCTTCCCGATCCCCGTCTCGGTGCTGACCGGTTTCCTCGGCGCTGGCAAGACGACGCTGCTCAACCGGCTGCTCAAGGATCCGGTGCTGGCCGACACGGCGGTCATCATCAACGAGTTCGGCGAGGTGGCGATCGACCATCTGCTGGTCGAGCAGTCTTCCGACGGCATCATCCAGCTTTCCGACGGCTGCCTGTGCTGCACGGTGCGCGGCGAGCTGGTCGATACGCTGGCCGATCTGGTCGACCGGCTGCAGACCGGCCGCATCGCCCGTCTTGCCCGCGTCATCGTCGAGACCACGGGGCTGGCCGACCCGGCGCCGGTGCTGCAGTCGATCATGGCGCATCCCGCACTTGTCCAGGCCTTCCGGCTCGACGGTGTCATCACGCTGGTCGATGCGGTCAATGGCAACGCCACGCTCGACGCCCATGTCGAGGCGGTCAAACAGGTCGCCGTCGCCGACCGCATCGTGCTCAGCAAAGCCGATCTGGTCACCGACCCCGGCGATCTGGAAACGCTGCGGGCACGCCTGCGGCAGATCAATCCGGGCGCCGAACTGCTCGATGTCGCCGACACGGGGACAGGCGTGGCGGCGCTGTTTGATTGCGGCCTCTACAACCCGGCGACGAAATCCGCCGATGTGCGGCGCTGGCTTGGCGAGGAAGCGGCGCATGATCACGACCACCATCATCATGACCATGATCACGAACATGGCCATGACCATGGTCATCGCCACGATCAGCGTGTGCGCTCCTATTCGCTGGTGCATGACGGCCCGGTGCCATTTTCGACCATCGAGATGTTCCTCGACTTGCTGCGTTCGACACATGGCGAGCATCTGCTGCGGATGAAGGGCGTCATCGAACTCAGGGAAGACCCGTCGCGGCCGCTGGTGATCCATGGCGTGCAGAAAATCCTGCATCCGCCGGTGCAATTGTCGTCCTGGCCCGACGGCCAGCGCGGCACGCGGCTGGTGCTGATCACGCTCGACATGCCGGAAGATTATATCCGCCGGCTGTTTGCCGCCTTCACCAACCGGCCGTCGATCGACACGCCCGATCGCGAGGCGCTGGAAAACAATCCGCTGGCCATCGCCGGACGTTGAACTCTACGATTACGACACGCCGCGCTCGACCAGAAAGCGGTGGCCGCCCGAGACCGCCGCCGTTTCAATCAACTGGTGGCCGCTGTCGAAGCAGAAGGCCGGAATATCGATGACGGCGAGCGGGTCGGTGGTCTCTAACCACAGCCGGTTGCCTGGCTGCATCCCGGCCAGGCGCTTCTTAGCCTTGAGCACGGGCAAGGGACAGTTCAGTCCCTTGAGGTCATAGACAGCGGCGCGGTCAGCCACGAGTGAAAATCAACCGCCGAACATGCCGAGCAGCTTGTTCTTCAGCTTCGTCACCCTGCTCTCGTCGGCACTTGCTGCTTGCGTTTCGGCCACTGGCGCGGCTTCGGAAGGGGCCGCGATGGTCGCGGTGGCGACAGGGGCTTCCTTGGCGGCCTTCGCGGCCTCCTTTTCAGCCAGAGCCTGAGCCTTGGCGGCTTCCTTGGCTTGCTTGGCCGCCTCTATGGCAGCCAGCCTCTGCTCCTCGGCCTTCTGCTTGGCGGCCTTTTCGGCGTCGAGGGCGGCCATCTTGCGGCCGGCAGGCGAATCGATGCGGCCCATGCGCGCCGTCTCGGTCACCGAGCCATCGTTGTTGAGCGACGGCGGATCGATCGGCACGCGCTCGCCGCGCGCCCGGCGCTTGGACCAGTCGGAGACGATGCTGGCTTCCTTGATGCCGGCGATGGTCGGCTTGGGTGGGGGCACGCTGGCCTTGACCGCGCCGTTGAACGCCGCGTCATAGGTGCTGATGTAGGAATTGTAGGCACTTTTCAGCGAATCAGGCTGCGTCGACGCCGGGCAGGCGCCGGTCGGGTTGAATGTCTCACCGTCGGCGGCGACCTGGTTGAAGACATAGCGCTTTTCGCAGACATCGACTTTCGGCGGCACCTTGGTGATCTCGAAATTGTCGTAGCCGACCTTCAGCATCTTCCAGAACTCGTAATTCGGGTCATTGCGATAGCGCGCCATGTTGGCGGCGGTCATGCGGAATGGAAAGGCTTCGACCTGGAACTCGGTCTGCCCGCCCTGAAAGGCGTCGCGGCCAAAGGCATAGATCTGCTCGATCTGCGCATCGGTCATCGAATAGCAGCCCGACGACGAGCAAGCGCCGTGCACCATCAGGTTCTGACCGGTGCGGCCATTGGCGCGGTCATAGGCATTGGGAAAGCCGATGTTGAAGGACAGATGGTAGTTCGAGCGCGGATTCATCTGCGACGGCCGCACCGTGTAGAAGCCTTCCGGCGCCTGGCGGTCGCCCTCGGTGTATTTCGGCCCGAGCTTGCCCGACCATTTGCAGATGTCGTAGCTCGCCACCATGTCGTAGCGGCCGTTGGTCTTGGCCTTCCAGATCTCGAGCTTGCCCTCTTCCTTGAAGATGCGGGCCATCACCGACGAGGTGCGGACCATGCCCTTGGCTCTCATGTCGGCGAGGATCTTGTCGGGCAGCGGCTTGTTGGCCTCCGGGGCAAAATCCTTCATCGACGAATTGTTACACCCGGCAACGCCGAGGGCAGCGATCAGGATTCCGGTGCGGGCAAGCTTGACAAACATGGCTGCGGATATCGTCTTTTCTCTGGCGCCGGACGTTTCTTTGCCCCGGCTACTGCACTGCGCATCGACGGACCCTAAGCCCGTTAACCTTGAAAATTCCTTACCGCAAGTGTCGACGCGTCCCCTGACGGCAATCCCATTGAGCCGAATGCAGCGGCATTTTTGTGGCAAAAATGCTCCGCGCCGCCACATTGTGGCGGGCAAGGTTGCCTGCGGTCAGAGGCTGCGGCCCATAGCCAGGTATTTCTCACGGCGCTGCTCGCGGAAATCGGTGTTGGCGCCGGCGAACTCCTTCATCGTCCTGGCGATGAGGTCGCCGGTCGCGGCAATCACGGTTTCGGCGCCACGATGCGCGCCGCCGAGCGGCTCGGGAATAATGGCGTCGATGATCTTCAGCTCCAGAAGATCCTGCGCGGTGATCTTCATGTTGGTCGCCGCGTCCTTCGATCGCGTCGTGTCGCGCCACAGGATCGAGGCGGCACCCTCCGGCGAAATCACCGAATAGATGGCGTGTTCAAGCATGTAGACGCGGTTGGCGGTGGCGATGGCGATGGCGCCGCCCGAGCCGCCTTCACCGATGACCACCGAGATCGACGGCACTTTCAGGCCAAGGCAGGCCGAAGTCGAGCGCGCAATGGCTTCCGCCTGGCCTCGCTCCTCGGCGCCGACGCCAGGATAGGCGCCGGCGGTGTCGACCAGCGTCAGCAGCGGGATCTTGAAACGGTCGGCGAGTTCCATCAGCCGCACCGCCTTGCGGTAGCCTTCCGGCCGCACCGAGCCGAAATTGTGCTTCAGGCGGCTGGTCGTGTCGGAACCCTTTTCCTGACCGATGATGGCAACAGGCTCGCCGCGGAAACGGGCGAAGCCGCCGACGATCGCCTGGTCCTCGCCGTAATTGCGGTCGCCGGCCAGTGGCGTGAAATCGTTGAACAGGCCCTTGATGTAGTCGACGCAATGCGGTCTGTCGGGATGGCGCGCCACCTGCACCTTCTGCCACGGCGTCAGCGCCTTGTAGGCGTCGCGCAGCGCGTCGCGGGAGCGCTTCTCGAGACGGCTGATCTCGTCGCCGACATCGACCGCCTCGCCGTTCTCGGCAAGCTTCTTCAGCTCGAGGATCTTGCCCTCGAGGTCCTGCACCGGCTTTTCGAAATCGAGGTAATTGTACATGCGTGAGCGGACCGATACGTCGGAAGGCAATGGCTGACGGAACCCTTGAATACAAGGCTCCGGGCGGTGGAATGTCGTCCTCACATAGCGATATGAGGCCTAGTCGGCAAGCGGATGATGATCGTTGACCAACCGCACCAGTCGCTCTTCCAGCACATGGGTGTAAATCTGTGTCGTCGATATGTCGGCATGACCGAGCAACTGCTGCACCGCCCTGAGATCGGCGCCGTTCTGCAGGAGATGGCTGGCGAAAGCGTGGCGCAGCACATGCGGCGAGATCTTCGCCGAGGCGATGCCCGCCCTTGCCGCCAGCCCTTTCAGGTCACGGGCAAAGACCTGGCGCGAGAGATAGCCGCTGTCGGAGGCGGCCGGAAACAGGAATGGACTGTCGGCGAAGGCAGGCACCTTGGCGCGGGCGGCAAGCCAGGTCTTCATCGCCGTGCGCGCCTTGGCCGAGAGCGGCACCATGCGCTCCTTGTCGCCCTTGCCGCGCACCATGAAGAAACGGTCGTCGCGCTGCGCCACCGTCACCGGCAGGCCGACCAGCTCGGAAACGCGCAGGCCGGTGGCGTAAAGCACCTCGACCAGCGCATGCAGGCGCAGTGCCGCCAGCCACTCACTGTTGCCAAGCGCGGCATCTTTGCCGAGCCTGGGATCGTCGGCCTCAAGCGCTGCGCGGTCGATCAGCCGGCCAGTATCGACCTCGCTCATCGTCTTGGGCAGCGGGCGGCCCTTTTTCGGGCTGTCCAGCGTGCCGGTCGGGTCATCGCTGCGCAGGCCCTCGGCGTAGAGGAATTTGAAGAACTGGCGGATCGCCGACAGTTTGCGCGCCTGCGATGTGGCGGCAAAGCCGCGAGCGGCGATGTCGTCGAGATAGGCGCGGATATCGGCGGCGGCCGCGCCGGCGAGCCCGCCATCGATCTCGCTTGAGGCGTCTTCGAGGTCGCGGCGGTAGGAGGAAAGCGTGTTTTCGGCCGCACCCCGCTCGGCGCTCATCATTTCCAGGAAGGCTTCGATGCGGGCGGCGCTGTTCATTCAGCTTGCCTTGTCATTCAACTTTTCTTGGGATTGAGCTTTTCCGGAGGGATGCGCACGGTCATTTCCCCCTTCTTGGGCTCGACGAACATCACCAGTGCGAACATCGTGCCATAGGCAATGCCAGCCAGAATCGCGAGCGTAACGACAAAGCGAAACAGTGTCGGCATCAATTTTCGCCCGTCTTCTTGTTCTGCGTTTCCAAACCCTGTCCCCTTATGGGACGCCAATCCGGCCAATTCAAGGAAGAAGCTGAGGCTTGTTAGCAACTTCTGATGCAGAGGTCAGCCAGCCCATATCGGGCTTGAAGTGCTCGCTACGCTTGACGCAAACGGGCTTTTCATGTCGATACGCCGGCAAAGAGGGTCCTAGAAACATCCGATGAACGCGCTGCCAGCAAATCCTCCAGACGAGACCCACGCCGCGCTGCTTGGCCGGCTGGGCAGCCGTTCCGTCGTCTTTGTCGGGCTGATGGGCGCCGGCAAGACGGCGATCGGTCGCAAGGTGGCAACGATGCTGGCGCTGCCCTTCATCGACAGCGACCAGGAGATCGAAAGCGTCTCGCGCATGACCGTTCCGGAGTTGTTCGAGCGCTACGGCGAGACGGAGTTCAGGGCGCTGGAGCAGCGCGTCATCCTGCGCGTGCTGGAAAACGGCCCACAAGTGCTGTCGACGGGCGGCGGCGCCTTCATGAACGCGCAGACCCGCGAGGCGATCGCAGCGCACGGCGTGTCGGTGTGGCTGAAGGCCGAGCTCGGCCTGTTGATGGAGCGCGTCTCCAAGAAACAGAACCGGCCGCTCCTGAAAAGCGCTGACCCGCGCGCCGTGCTGGAGCGGCTGATGGGGGAGCGCTATCCAGTCTACGCGACATCCGATGTCACCGTGCCGACCCGCGACGACCGTAAGGAGGTCATCGCCGCCGAGGTGGTCGACGCGCTGTGCCGGCATTTCGGCATCGATGAGACTGCCGCGACAGGCGAGGTGGAATCGTGAGCGTCGATGCACCCGTTGTTGTCGAAGTTGGCCTTGGCGATCGGACCTACGACATTCTGATCGGCTCCGGCCTGCTGTCGCGGGCCGGTGCGGAGATTTCGCGCCGCCTGCCGGGCACACGCGCCGCTGTCGTCACCGACGCCAACGTCGCGGCAGTGCATCTCGATGCGCTGAAAGTCGGCCTCGAAACGGTCGGCATTCAACCCGCCGTCATCACGCTGCCGCCCGGCGAGAAGACCAAGAGCTTTGCCCATCTCGAAGAGGTGGTCGACGGTGTGCTGGCCGCCAGGCTGGAGCGCGGCGACATCGTCATCGCTTTCGGCGGCGGCGTCATCGGCGACCTCGCCGGCTTTGCCGCCGGCATCGTGCGCCGCGGTATGAATTTCGTGCAGATCCCGACCTCGCTGCTGGCGCAGGTCGATTCCTCGGTTGGCGGCAAGACCGGCATCAACAGTGCACGCGGCAAGAACCTTGTCGGCGTCTTCCATCAGCCGAAACTGGTGTTGGCCGACACCGGAGTGCTCGACACGCTGCCGATCCGCGAATTCCGCGCCGGTTACGCTGAGCTTGCCAAATACGGGTTGATCGACCGGCCGGAGTTTTTCGTCTGGCTGGAAGAGAACTGGGCAAAGGTTTTTGCCGGCGGGCCGGAGAGAGCGCAGGCGATTGCCGAAGCCTGCCGCGCCAAGGCCGACGTCGTTGCGCGCGACGAGTTCGAGACTGGCGACCGCGCATTGCTCAATCTCGGCCACACGTTCGGCCACGCGCTGGAAGCCGCCACCCAGTATGACGGAACCCGCCTCGTCCATGGCGAGGGGGTCGCTATCGGCATGGCGCTGGCGTACCGGTTCTCGTCGCGGCTCAACCTGGCCAGCCCCGACGATGCCGCGCGCGTCGAGGCGCATCTGCGCGCCGTCGGCCTGCCTTGGCGGATAGTCGACATTCCGGGTGATTTGCCCGACGCCGAGGCGCTGCTGGCCTTCATCACCCAGGACAAGAAGGTCTCGCGCGGCGCGCTGACCTTCATCCTGACGCGCGGCATCGGCCAGGCCTTCATCGCCAAGGATGTGCCGGCTTCGGAAGTGCTGTCGTTCCTCAGGGAGAACCACCCAGGCCCGAAGGAAAGCGATCGGAGATGAACGAGACCGGCTGGATCGTCGTCGCTGTCCTCGCCGCCCTCGTCCTGCTGGCCGTTGCCTTGCGCACGCGCCTGCTTGCCGCTTTCGGCTACGAGCTGTCTCGCATCGAGCCGCAGCGTTCGACCCAGGACGAGTTGCGCGGCGCGGTCGACGATTTCCGCCGCGACGGCCAGGTGGTGCGCGAGGACCGCGACCGTGTCGGCGGCCTGTTCGATCTCGCTGAGCTCGAAGTCTCCGATATCATGGTCCACCGCACCAACATGCGCTCGGTCAATGCCGACAATGCACCTGAAGCGGTTGTGCGCGAGATCCTGCAGAGCCCGCACACCCGCATGCCGCTGTGGAAGGGCTCACTCGACAACATCGTCGGTGTGCTGCACGCCAAAGACCTACTGCGCGCGCTCAACGAAGTCGGCAACGATTTCTCCAGGATCGACGTGATGAAGATCGCGTCGAAACCCTGGTTCGTGCCCGACACGACGACTTTGCAGGAACAGCTCAACGCCTTCCTGCGCCGCAAGGCGCATTTCGCTATCGTCGTCGACGAATATGGCGAGGTCGAAGGGCTGGTGACGCTAGAGGACATTATCGAGGAGATCGTCGGCGAGATCGCTGACGAGCACGATGTCGACATCCAGGGCGTCAAGCAGGAGGCCGACGGCTCCGTCGTCGTCGACGGCACGGTGCCGATCCGCGACCTCAACCGGGCGCTCGACTGGAACCTGCCGGACGAGGAAGCAACCACCATTGCCGGCCTCGTCATCCACGAGACGCAGTCGATCCCCGAGGAGAAACAGGCCTTCACCTTCCACGGCAAGCGCTTCATCGTCATGAAACGCGACAAGAACCGGATCGCCAGGCTGAGGATCAGGCCAGCCGGCGACGCCTGAAGCGCGTTGAGGAGCTGCGAGGACCAGCGCAGCTACGGAGCCTCATTCCGCGATCTGGCTCGTCGAGCGTTCGTGGATCGCCACACCCGTCTCAGCGTCGACAGCCGCCAAGCTGACCTCATAACCCCAAAGCCTGCGGATGTGACGAAGCGTAGCGTCGCGGCTGGCATCATCGAGAAGGATGCCGTTGTTGACCTTGTGCTGCAGTCGCAAATGTCGGTCGCCGAGCAGATCGACATCCACCACCTGAATGTCCGGTTGGTTCGCGCCGACCTCGTAGCTGTGAGCGAGCGCGGCGCGTATCTCGTCATAGCCGCGTTCGTTGTGGATCGAAGCGACTTGGCAGTGCGGTTGGTCGGCAGCGTCGCCGACCACAAAGAACCGCCATTTCCGGATCAAGGCAGGACTGAGATACTGGCGGATAAAGGACTCGTCGCGGTGATCCGCCCAGGCGCCAAGTAGGACCTCGCGCCAGTTGCCGTGGCCGGCGATGTCGGGAAACCAGTCCCGATCCTCGGCCGTCGGCTTGGTCGAGATGCGCTGAATGTCCTGCATCATATCGAGGCCGAGAGCGTAGGGGTTGATGCCGGAAAAGCGCGGATCGTCGAACGCCGGCTGGAAGACCACGTTGGAATGATTGCGCAGGATTTCGAGCATGGCGCCTTCGCTAATCTGGCCGCGATCGAACAGCATGTTCATCAGCGTATAGTGGACGAAAGTTGCGCAGCCCTCGTTCATCACCTGTGTCTGCCGTTGCGGATAAAAATATTGTGCTATGACGCGAACGATCCTGATGATCTCACGCTGCCAAGGCTCCAGGACCAAGCTGTTCTTTTCCAGGAAATAAAGCAGGTTTTCTTCGGGCAGGTTGAGCGATTTCTTCCGCTCCGGGTCTTGTCCCTTGTCGTTGGCCTTTCGCTGCGACGGCGGCAGCGTGCGCCATAAATCATTGTAGGACTGCTCTTCGTATTCGAGGCGCTCGCGAAGCCCTTCGCGCTGCCGCTCCGACGACAGCTTCGGCGGCCGGTGATAACGGAACACGCCCTGCGCCATCAGCGCGTGGGCGGAATCGAGAACAGCCTCGACGGCGGCGAGGCCGTGCCGCTCCTCGCAACGGACAATGTAGCCCTTGGCGAAATCGAGGTAGCTAAGGATCGCCCCAGCGTCCGTCCACTGCTTGAACAACTGATTGTTCTTGAAGAAATGGTTGTGCCCGAGCGCAGCATGGGCCGTCACCAAGGCCTGCAAGGCCATGGTGTTTTCCTCCATCAGATAGACGATGCAAGGATTGGAATTGATGACCAGTTCATAGGCAAGCCCTCGCCCACCTTTGCGATAGAGCAGGTCCTGGTAGAGGAAATGTTTGCCGAAAGACCAGTGACGGTACATCAGCGGCATGCCGACCGACGAATAGGCGTCGAGCATCTGCTGGGAGGAGATGATCTCCATCTGCACGGGATAGGTATCGAGATGAAGCTCTTCGACGGCGATTGCCTCGATCGCATCATAGGCCCGCGACAATGTCTTGAAATCCCAGTCGGACCCCGAAAAAAGCAGGCTGGATTTACTGGCTTGTCGGGCCATCGGACACCTTCACGCTCTCTTAAGGGGAGCCGGCTGTCTGCCGAAGAGCTGGCGGAAGACCGGATAGATATCGGCGGGCGTGGCGATGCGGCTCATCTGGAAGTTCGGCCATCTCTGGTCGACTTCGCTATAGGCACGCCACAGCGATGTCCCGTTTTCAGTCGCGCCGAAGATATGGGCTTCACGCTCGTCGATGATCTCGACATAGGCAAAATACTGGCACAACCGCATGAGCTTGCCGTTGAGCAATGCTATGCATCGCTCGGAATCGCCGGCGAAATTGTCGCCGTCCGAGGCCTGGGCGGCGTAGATGTTCCATTCGTGGACGGGGTAACGTTCGTCAATAATGCGGTGCATTTCCTCCAGCGCGGTGGAAACGACAGTGCCGCCGCTTTGCGTGTTGTAGAAGAATGTTTCCTCGTCGACCTCCTGGGCCAGATGCGTGTGGCGGATGAAGACGATTTCGATGCGGTCGTACCGCCGTTTCAAGAACAGGTGCAGCAGTACGAAGAAGCGCTTGGCCAAGTCCTTTTCGCGCTCGCCCATCGAGCCAGACACATCCATCAGACAGAACATGACGGCATTGGCGTTCGGCACGGGTCGGGGATCGAAGCGGTTGAACCGGATGTCGACCGGATCGACATAGGCAATTCGCCTGCGCCGCCGCTCCAGCCGGTCAAGCTCTTCGCGCAACGCCGCAACGCGCTGATGCGCCGCCGCACTGGATGGCACCTCCTCAAACGTGGCGATTTCCCGGAGGATCGCGTCCAACTCCTCCTGCTTAGGACGCCTCAACGCAATGCGGCGGCCATGGCTGTTACGCATCGTGCGCCCAACATTGATGTTGGTCGGTGAACCGGTGGCGGCGAAGCCAGCCCGGCGCGGCTTGTAGGCAAGGATCTCCTTGAGGTTGAGCTTGACCATATCTGGGAGTTCGAGATCCTCGAAAAAAAGATCGAGCACCTCCTCGCGTGACAGCACGAAACGAAAGTCGTCTTCAGACGCCGTGTTCCCCGGGGACGACGCTCCCGCGCCTCCGCCGGGCTTGGGGATCAGGTCTCCAGGGGAGAAATGCCTGTTGCCCGGCAGGATGTGCTGGCGCCTGCCGCTGTTCCAGGCGTTGTTGAAGCTCGGCTCGGCCGTGCCTGTTTCAGGCATGGGTACGGCGTGCTCGGCATCCACGTCGGCGATCCTGCCGGTGCGGATCTGATCGCGTATGCTCCGCTTCAGTTCCTCGCGCACACGCTTGAGAAAGCGCTGGCGATTGCCGAGGCTCTTGTCCTTTGGATTCAGGCGACGGTCGATGAAGATCGGCATGGACCCATCCGGGCTCTCTCAACCCGCCTTGTTCACTCGCATATACCAATCCACAAGGCGACGCACCTGCCGCTGGGTGTAGCCGCGCTCAACCATCCGCTGCACGAATTCATTGTGGCGTTTTTCCGTGACGCTGTCCTGCTTGGAACCGAAGCTGATCACGGGCAAGAGATCTTCGACCTGTCCGAACATCCGCTTCTCGATCACTTCGCGCAGCTTTTCATAACTCGTCCATGACGGGTTGCGGCCGTCGTTCCTTGCGCGAGCGCGCAGCGTGAACTTCACAACCTCATTGCGGAAGTCCTTGGGATTGGCGATGCCGGCCGGCTTTTCAACCTGGGACAATTCCTTTTCCAATACCTCGCGATTGAGCACCTGGCCGGTATCTGGATCCTTGTAGTCCTGATCCTCGATCCAGGCATCGGCATAGGCAATGTAACGGTCAAAGAGGTTCTGGCCATACTCGCTGTACGATTCCAGATAGGCCTTCTGGATTTCGTGGCCGATGAACTCGGCATAGCGCGTTGCCAATTCCGACTTGATGAACTCGAGATAGGCAGCTTCCATCTCCTTTGGAAACTGCTCGCGCTTGATCGCCTCTTCCAGGATGTACATCAGATGCACGGGATCGGCAGCCACCTCCTTCGTGTCGTAGTTGAATGTCTGCGACAGGATCTTGAAGGCGAAGCGTGTGCTGACGCCGGTCATGCCTTCGGCGACGCCGGCGGCGTCGCGATATTCCTGGACCGACTTCGCCTTGGGGTCGACGTCCTTCTGGTTCTCGCCGTCATAGGCGCGCATCTTGGTGTAGAGCGGCGAATTGTCATGCTCGGCAAGGCGGGTCGAGACGGTGAACCGGCTGAGAAGGTCCAGCACCTCGGGGGCGCAGGGGCTGGCGGCCAATTCGCTCTCCCGCAGCAGCTTTTCGTAAATCTGCCTTTCTTCGGTGGTCCGCAGGCAATACGGCACCTTGACCACGAGGATGCGGTCGAGAAAGGCCTCGTTGTTCTTGTTGTTCTTGAACTGTTGCCATTCCGATTCGTTGGAATGGGCCACGATGATCCCCTGATAGGGAAAGGCGCCGAAATTCTCGGTACCGTTGTAGCTGCCTTCCTGGGTCGCCGTCAGCAACGGATGCAGAACCTTGATAGGCGCCTTGAACATCTCGACGAATTCGAGCAGGCCCTGTGTGGTCCGGTTCAGTCCGCCGCTGTAGGAATAAGCATCTGGATCGGACTGGCTGAAATTTTCCAATTGCCGGATGTCGACTTTGCCAACCAGGGCCGAGACATCCTGATTGTTCTCATCGCCAGGCTCTGTCTTGGCAATGCCGATCTGGCGTAGTCGCGAAGGCATCAACTTGACCACGCTGAATTTGGAAATGTCGCCGGCCAGTTCGTCGAGGCGCTTGGCCGCCCATGGCGAGATGAGCCCGTTCAGTCGGCGTCGGGCTATGCCGTATTTGTCCTCCAGCAAGTCGCCCATGCGATCGGGATGGAAAAGGCCAAGTGGCGATTCGAAAACCGGGCTGATCTGGTTACCGACCTTCAGCGTGTAGATTGGGCGCTGCTCCATCAATTTCTTCAGCCGTTCGGCAAGCGAGGATTTGCCGCCACCGACCGGGCCGAGGAGATAGAGGATCTGCTTGCGCTCCTCGAGCCCTTGGGAGGCATAGCGAAAATAGCCGGCGATGCGCTCGATCGTGTCCTCCATGCCATAGAAATCTGCAAAGGAGGGGTACACCTTCACGGTCCGGTTGGAGAAAATGCGGCCGAGCCGCTCATCCTTGCTGGTGTCGACCAGGTTCGGCTCGCCGATCGCCTCGACCATCCGTTCAGGCGCCGAGGCATACATCGATTTGTCTTCCCGGCAGGCAAGGAGATATTGCTGGAGGCTGATCTCCTCCTGCGCCACGCTCGTATAAATTTCCGAAAACAGATCGAAGACGTCAGACTGGTTCTCTCGCATGATTCTGGTCCTCGGAGCCGTTCTGGGTGCCAGACGGCTCATCACAGATTCAACTGCTGGAAAGCATTGTGGTTCCCTTCACATGAAGGAGAGCGCGTGCATCTGGCATTGAAACCCGGGACACTACCCATGTGGCTGGAATGCTTGCCCAAATACTTAGGTGGTGATGGCCAGATGAGACCGTCAAGGGGTAGATATTGATTTCGTGAACTGAACTGCAAGGACAGTGCATTTGATGCAGCCTGATGCTCCGAGAGTTGCGACCCGATGCGAGTTCGACGAAGCCCGGTTTGAACCGGCCTCCTCTGCCGCGGATGAGTCCCCAAAAGCTCGAGTGTCATTCGCGGGTCGGATCGATGATCGATCGCCGAACCAGACCTTAACGGGACGCTCGTGGCGCCTGCGGGCACTGTCGGCACCCACACGGTCGGGAGAACCATGATGATCGATCGACGAAGCCTCATTCTGGCCTCCATGGCGGCGATGCTGCCATTGGGAGCATCGGCGGCGCGGCGCCCGCGCCAATCCGCGCCAAAAACCTTCGACTACGGGCCGGCCAAGCTCGACATCTACGCGCCCGATGGTGCAAGCGGCCTGCCGGTCGTCTTTTTCGTCCATGGCGGCACCTGGCAGTTCGGCAAACGCAGCCAGGTTGATGCCAAGCCGGCCTTCCTGCTGGCCAACGGCTTCTGCTTCGTCTCCATCGATTACCGCATGTTGCCTAAGGCCGATGTCGCCACCCAGGCGCACGACGTCGAAAAAGCCTATGCCTATATCAGGGCCAACATTGCCCAGCATGGCGGCGACCCCAACCGCATCGTCGGCATGGGCCATTCGGCCGGCAGCCATCTGATTGCACTGACCGGCACGCGCGGTGGGCTGCCCGGCGTCGCGGCGTTCATTCTCGACGATACAAGGGCCTACGATCTTGCCGCGCTTGCCAAAAATGGCGGCATGGTTCGGGCCTATGCACGGGTCTTCTCCGATCCCTCGCAATGGGCAGCACTTTCGCCGGCCAGCTATGTCGGCGGCCACAAGCATCCGCCGACCTTGATTGCCTATTCGCGGGCGTCTGGCCGTGGCGAGGCCTCGAAGGCCTTTGCCGAGCGTCTGCGGGCCACCGGCACCATGGTTACGCTGTTCGACGGCAGCGCCTATACGCACATGTCGATCAATCGTGATTTCGGTGAGGACGGCGACGCGCTGACCGTCGCCGCGCTGGCATTTCTCAAATCGACGGTCGGCTGATCCCGAGCCTCCCGAGGCAGCGGCGCGGCGCGACTGGATCAGATCAAAAGCACCGGCAGGATATTGCCGCGCGGGCGCCCACAGGTGCAAGTGCTCTCTTCGATCGGGAGAGAACTGCATGAACGGCGCCGATGTCCTGTGTGACGTGCTTCTGGCCAATGATGTGACGGTCTGCTTCGCCAACCCCGGCACGTCCGAAATGCATTTCGTTGCCGCACTTGACCGCAAACCGCAGATGCGTTGCGTGCTTGGCCTGTTCGAGGGCGTGGTGACGGGTGCCGCCGATGGCTATGCGCGGATGACCGATCGGCCGGCCGCGACGCTGCTGCACACCGGTCCCGGCCTGGCCAATGGTCTCGCCAACATGCACAATGCGCGGCGCGCCTTCAGCCCGATGATCAACATTGTCGGCGATCATGCTTCTTATCATCTGCCGCTCGATGCTCCACTCACCAGCGATATCGAAGGCCTTGCGAGACCGATGTCGAAC
>NZ_RZRQ01000230.1:0-9652 GCF_003997785.1 Mesorhizobium sp. M7D.F.Ca.US.004.01.2.1
GGCGGGGGATTTCATAGAGAAGAGAAAGAAAAACCGGAAAAGCCCGCCACAACCTACATCGTCAGCGTATTCGAGAAACCGCACTGGCGCACGCTCCTGACGACCAAAGACAAGGCCGAAGCCTTGGCGGCGGCCAAGGAGATCGGCGACAAGGTGCGGGTCGAAGAGATCACGCCGAAGGCGAAGAAACGTTGAAATGTCGCGCGACATCACAGATTCGCGATGCTCGGGACGAATAGCGGTCCGAAAAGCGTTCGTGGCACATGACGTCTAATTCGCCGGGTGCTCATAAAGACCCGAGCGCCCTTCCTGAAACCCAATGCTTTAGGAGGAACACCATGAAACATCTCCTCACACCAATGATGGCCGGCCTATTCATAGCCTCCACTGGCATGGCCTTCGCCGCCAACGTCCACACCGTAACAGGCACGACAGGTCAGCCCAATCAAACGATTGGAACCCCTCAAACAGGAAGTGCCACTCCAGGCCACGCAAGCTCTGCTCCGGGTTCAGCCTTCAACCCAGCTGGTAATGCGGGAACACACTACGCTGGCGAGCAGCCGCAGAACTCAAAGAATCCGAAGAGCGTATCTCAATACGACGTGGCCGGCTTCCAGCAGTCCAATAACCATTAACGGACTGCCGCAATCTGCGAACGAAAAGGCAGGCCCGCCACCGTGGAGGCAGCGGGCTAGATGCGATAGCATGTCGGTATTTCAGTAGCGGTAGTAGTGCCTACGGTAGTGATGTCGGTGATAGTAGTACCTGTCGTAATACACAGAGCGGTAATGGCCGCCGCCGTAATACGGGTCAGCATAATACCCACCGCCGTAATACCCGCCACCGTAGCAGCCGTTGTTGAACATGCTTCCGATCACTGTCCTCCTGGAAGGAAGTCGTCATAGCCGCCGTATCCACGCCCATAGTAGGGGTGGCCATAGTAACCCCTGTATCGCCCATAATGGCCGCCTGCCCAATAATTGTTGCGCCATCTGGCACCGCTCCGAATTTGGATGACGTCGGGCTGTGCGCTTTGCGCCTGAGGCAGGAAAAAGACCAGCCTATGCCGTCGCCGGTTCTATCGAGGGCAAGAACGAGCAAGGGGCAAGAGGTGTATGGCGTACGGTCGTTCGCTGATGTGGATCCTTGTCGCGACAGGACGTTCCTGGCCGACGGCCTGAAGCCGATCGATGAAGCGGCTTGGGCGATCTGCATTGCACGGGGCACGCACTTGGCCTAACCGCATCATCAACATCGGATCGAAGGCCCGCCTCGCGCGGGCTTTTTCATGCGCCGCGTGCGCCAGCGATTCCCGGATAACGCCAAGAAAAGCCCGGAAAACATGGGAATTCTAGGTAATACCGGTAAATGCACGTGCGCATAGATTTTCGATCTAAGTGATTGATTTGTTGGTGAGCGCGATGGGATTCGAACCCATGACCTACTGATTAAAAGTCAGTTGCTCTACCGGCTGAGCTACGCGCTCCCGCGGGCGCGAAAGGCGACCCTCGAAATTGCGCGGAACATAGGGAGAGTGCCTCGACCGGTCAACCGGAAAAACAGCATTCGCAGGCCGGGCTTTTCCAGCATGATCGCCGGGTCTGAGTGGCCGCTTCGATCATGAGAGACACCGCCCTGGCAGAGCGATTGCACGACCGGTCTGTCGCCTCGCCAGCAGGCCGGAGAAACATTACAAATCAGCAACTTGGCGTTTTCGCGGGGAACTATAAGCCACCTCGCCCGTTTCCTCGCCACAAGGGACGTCAATCACCCTTTCGAAGGAGAAGATAATGAACAAGATCGTATCGGGTATACTGGCGACCACATTGTCAGTTTCGTTCGCGGCAGCCGCCGGTCCGGCCAATGCAGCACAAATGTTCGTGCCTCAGGCACCGGTGACGTCGTCAAATATCCTGAACGTCGCAGCCGGCGACACGCCAGCCCAACATCCTTCCCAATATCCTGAGTGGAAGCGTCACGGCGATCGCCGCAACTTCAGCCGCAATTTCAACGGCAATCGGAACTTTGCCCGCAACAATGATCGTGGCGTGTATTGGAACGGCCACCGCGGCTATCGCGAATACCATCGCGGCTATCGGCGCCATGGCGACAACTGGTTCCCGCTGGCTGCCTTCGCCACCGGCGCCCTGATCACCGGCGCGATCATCAACAGTGAAAACAACCGTGTCTACGAAGGCAATTCGCATGTGCAGTGGTGCTATGACCACTATCGCAGCTATCGCTCTTCGGACAATACGTTCCAGCCGAATTACGGCCCCCGTCAGGAATGTCGTTCGCCTTATTGATCAAGGCGCGTTTGCGTAGCTGAGATGCGTTGAGTAAAGCCCGCGCCGGCAACGGCGCGGGCTCTTGATCGATTGGCCGGAAGAGGAACAAGTTGCCGTCAGCTTGCCCAGTTGATGCTCTTGGGCATCAGATAAAAACCCCCGCCGTCCTCTCTGCTGGGACAACGATAGATACCCAACCCGTCGCAGATTCGAGACATCACCGCGCTGAGTTCCCAACCAAGCACTTCCAGCGCATTGTCCGCGCGTGTCGCATAGGCTCGGGCCAGTTCGTCAATGCCATGCTGTTCGCCGAAGGATCGAACCAGCTTTGCGTCGCTGAGGAGCTCGCTAGGCAGGCTTGAATTTGCCCAAGCCCACAGCCAGTTGCCGCCCTCGGTACTCGTTGAGCCGACAATCTGGATCTCGGTGACGACCTTGACCACCCCGTCTTGCGAGAACAGAAGCGTTCCGGCCGTCAGATCATAATCATAGCGCGACCAGCTACCAAGGTGGAGATCTTTCTTCAAGCGTGCGTTCTTGGCCTTCAGCTGTTCGATAGCCTCGTCGCGCCAAGCAGGATGCCAGTCTGGCTGCATTCCTCGCGCCCCATCACCCACCACTGACGGCTGTTTATGACACGCTCAGCGTCCTGCGCACAGCATCGCGCCAACCAGCAAGCTTGGCTACGCGCACGGAGCCATCCATGTCCGGCTGGAAGCGCCGTTCGAGTGCCCAGCTTTTCGCGAATTTCTTGGCATCCGGCCACACTCCTGCCTTCGAGCCGGCCAGCCATGCGGCGCCCAGCGCGGTCGTCTCCAGGATGGTCGGACGGTCGACCGGCGCGTCGAGGATGTCGGCCAGACGCTGCATGGTCCAGTCCGACGCCACCATGCCACCGTCGACCCGCAGCACCGTCTTGGCCGAAGCTCCCTTCCAGTCCTTGCGCATGGCGTCGAGCAGGTCGCGCGTCTGGTAGGCCACGGCTTCCAGCGCGGCGCGGGCAAACTCCGCCGGACCGGAATTGCGGGTCAGCCCGAAGATGGCGCCGCGTGCCTCGGCATCCCAATGCGGTGCGCCGAGTCCGACAAAGGCGGGCACCAGGTAGACATTTTGCGTCGGATCGGCTTCTGCCGCCAGTTTGCCGCTCTGCTCGGCCTTGCCGATCACCTTGATGCCATCGCGCAACCATTGAACCGCGGCACCGGCAATGAAGATTGAGCCTTCCAGTGCGTAGGTCGTCTTGCCGTTCAGCCGGTAGGCAATGGTGGTCAAGAGCCGGTTCTTCGAACGCACCAGGTCGCTGCCAGTGTTCAGCAGCGCAAAACAGCCAGTGCCATAGGTCGACTTCATCATACCTGGCTCAAAGCAGGCCTGGCCGATGGTCGCGGCATGCTGGTCGCCGGCAACCCCGAGGATTCTTATCTCGGCGCCAAAGAGACTTTTCTCCGTGATTCCATAGTCATCGGCACAGTCCTTTACCTCAGGGAGCATTTTCGCCGGGATGTTGAGGATCGTCAGCAGCTCGTCATCCCAGGCATTCTCAGCGATGTTGTAGACCAGCGTGCGCGAAGCGTTGGTGGCGTCCGTCGCATGGACCTTGCCGCCGGTCAGCCGCCAGATCAGGAAACTATCGATGGTGCCAGCGAGCAGTTCGCCTTTCTCGGCCCGCTTTCTGGCGCCCTTCACCTTGTCCAACACCCAGGCGATCTTGGTGCCGGAAAAATAGGGATCGAGCAGCAGTCCGGTCTTGCGGGTGAACTTCTTCTCCAACCCCTGCCTCTTGAGTTTCTGGCACAGCGACGCGGTGCGCCGGTCCTGCCAGACGATGGCATTGTGGATCGGCTTGCCGGTCACCCTGTCCCAGATGACAACGGTTTCGCGTTGATTGGTGATGCCGAGTGCGGCCACCTCGGAAGCAGTCCGACCGGCGTTCTTCAGCGCCGCCTTCACGGTCGATACGACGCTCGTCCAGATGTCCTCGGGATCGTGCTCAACCCAGCCGGAGGCCGGATAGTGCTGGGTGAACTCCTGTTGCCCGCTGCCGGCAACCTTCATCTTGTCGTCGAACAGGATCGCCCTGGTCGATGTCGTGCCCTGGTCAATGGCAAGGATGTATCCGGTCATTCTGCCTCCCCACTTAGTCTTTTACACAAACAGGGGAGACGGCAAGATGCCGCCTCCCCCTATTCTCATGATGCGGGCGCGAACGCCAACACCAAGGTTACTTCTGCCAGCTCTTCACCAGTTCGTCGTAGTTGATGGTGATCGGCTTGTCCTTCTCCTGCTCGAGCTTCAGCTGAGGCGCGAGATTGCCGGCCTTGACCGCGTCGGCGTTCCAGTAGGCAAGGTCATGCTCTTCGGCCATCTTCGGTCCGATGTCGCCCTGGACACCGGATTTCTCGATACGGGCCATGACTTTTTCCTGGTCGGCGCAGAGCGAATCCATGGCTTCCTGCGGTGTCTTGGCACCCGAGGATGCGTCACCGATGTTCTGCCACCAGAGCTGCGCCAGCTTCGGATAGTCCGGCACGTTGGTACCGGTCGGCGTCCACTGCACACGGGCCGGCGAGCGGTAGAACTCGATCAGACCGCCGAGCTTCGGCGCACGTTCGGTGAAGCTCTTGTCATGGATGGTGGAGTCGCGAATGAAGGTCAGGCCAACCTGGCTCTTCTTCACGTCGACGGTCTTCGAGGTGACGAACTGCGCATAAAGCCAGGCGGCTTTGGCGCGGTCGGTCGGCGTCGACTTCATCAGCGTCCAGGAACCGACATCCTGATAGCCGAGCTTCATGCCGTCCTTCCAGTATGAGCCGTGCGGAGACGGCGCCATACGCCATTTCGGCGTACCGTCGTCGTTCATGACCGGCAAGCCGGGCTTGACCATGTCGGCGGTGAACGCGGTGTACCAGAAGATCTGCTGGGCAACATTGCCTTGCGACGGCACGGGGCCGGATTCAGAGAAGGTCATGCCCTGGGCTTCCGGCGGCGCATAGGCTTTCAGCCAATCAAGATACTTCTGGATGGCATAGACCGATGCTGGTCCATTGGTGTCGCCGCCGCGCGCTGTGCACGAGCCGACAGGCCGCGAATTCGCATCGACCTTGATGCCCCATTCATCGACCGGCACGCCATTCGGCAGGCCCTTGTCGCCGTTGCCGGCCATCGACAGCCAGGCGTCGGTGAACCGCCAGCCGAGCGACGGATCCTTCTTGCCGTAGTCCATGTGGCCAAAGACTTTCTTGCCGTTGACGTCGCGGCCGGTGAAGAATTCGGCGATGTCCTCATAGGCCGACCAATTGACCGGCACGCCGAGATCGTAGCCGTACTTGGCCTTGAAGTCGGCCTTGTTCTTCTCGTCGTTGAACCAGTCGTAACGGAACCAGTAGAGGTTCGCGAACTGCTGGTCGGGCAGCTGGTAGAGCTTCTTGTCCGGCGCAGTGGTGAACTTGGTGCCGATGAAGTCGTCAACATCGAGCATCGGATCGGTAACGTCCTTGCCTTCGCCCGCCATCCAGTCGGTCAGGTTGCGCACCTGCTGGTAGCGCCAGTGCGTGCCGATCAGATCGGAATCGTTGACCCAGCCGTCGTAGATGTTCTGGCCGGTCTGCATCTGGGTCTGGATCTTTTCGACGACGTCGCCTTCCTGGATGACGTCATGCGTGACCTTGATGCCGGTGATGGCGGTAAAGGCCGGCGCCAGCACCTGAGACTCGTACTGGTGGGTGGTCAAGGTTTCCGACACGACTTTGATGTCCATGCCGGCGAAGGGCTTGGCCGCGTCAATGAACCACTGCATCTGCTTTTCCTGGTCGGCGCGAGAAAGCGTCGACACGCCGCCTATCTCCTTGTCCAGAAAGGCTTTTGCCTCATCCATCCCGGCATAGGCATTGCCTACGCCGAGCAACAGGACAAGGGCCGTTGTTGATGTTAAAAATTGCCGTCGCATGTGTTTCCTCCACTGTTTAAGGTTTCAAGTGCGATCTGGAGCGGTCGCCGGCACGCGGCCGCTCCAACAGTTTCCCCCTCTATACGTAGCGGAACACGCCAATGGCGTAGACCACGGAGAGAGCGAGAGCCCACCAAAGGCTCGGTCCGACAAGACCCAGCCAAGCGAGATGGATAAAGGCGCTGCCGAGCAGCGATAAGAACAAGCGGTCGCCGCGCGTCGTCTCGAAGCGCAGCACGCCGACGCGTGGATTGCCGCCCGGCGAGGCGTATTCCCAGACGCCCATGCCGACCAGCAGCAGGGCGATGACGGCAAAAAAAGCGGCCGTCGGCCAGGTCCATGCCATCCAGGAGAAGTCGAGGTTCATGATCACACCCTCCCCAGGGCGAAGCCCTTGGCGATGTAGTTGCGCACGAACCAGATGACGAGCGCACCGGGTATCAGCGTCAGCACGCCGGCGGCCGCCAGCAGCCCCCAGTCCATGCCGGAGGCCGACACGGTGCGGGTCATGGTGGCGGCGATCGGCTTGGCATCGGTGGTGGTCAGCGTTCGGGCGATCAGCAGTTCGACCCATGAGAACATGAAGCAGAAGAAGCAGGCGACGCCGATGCCGCTGGCGATCAGCGGCATGAAGATCCTGATGAAGAAGCGCGGGAACGAATAGCCGTCGATATAGGCGGTCTCGTCGATTTCCTTCGGCACGCCCGACATGAAGCCTTCGAGGATCCACACCGCCAGCGGCACGTTGAACAGGCAGTGCGCGAGCGCGACCGCTATGTGCGTGTCGATCAGGCCGAAGGCCGAGTAGAGCTGGAAGAACGGCAGCGCGAACACTGCCGGCGGCGCCATGCGGTTGGTCAGCAGCCAGAAGAACAGATGCTTGTCGCCAAGGAAGCGGTAGCGCGAGAAGGCATAGGCCGCCGGCAGCGCCACCGATACCGAAATCACCATGTTCATGACCACATAGGTGATCGAGTTGATGTAGCCGGAGTACCAGGCCTTCTCGGTGAAGATGGTGACGTAGTTGGCGATTGTCGGCGCGTGCGGGTAGAGCGTCAGCGAGTTAACGATCTCCGCATTGGTCTTGAAGCTCATGTTGATGAGCCAGTAGATCGGCAGCAAAAGCACGATGATGTAGAGCGTCGGCACGATCCACCACCAGCGCGATTCCTCGCCGCGCCGGCGCATCAACCGATCGATTTCGCTCTGCGACAGCGCGCTGGCGAGCCCTTCTGAAACAGCCGCCTGACTCACCCGGTCCCGCTCCGTCGTCGTTTCGTTGGCGCCAGCCATCTCAGCGCTCCGCGTCGTAGTTGGTCATCACGGTGTAGAACACCCACGACAACAACAGGATGATGAGGAAGTAGACCAGCGACATGGCGGCTGCCGGACCAAGGTCGAACTGGCCGAGTGCCGTCTTGACGAGGTCGATCGACAGGAACGTAGTCGAATTGCCAGGCCCGCCGCCGGTGACGACGAAGGGCTCGGTGTAGATCATGAAACTGTCCATGAAGCGCAACAGAACGGCGATCAAAAGCACGCGCTGCATCTTCGGCAACTGGATGTAGCGAAACACCGCCCAGCGCGAGGCGCCATCGATCTTGGCCGCTTGGTAGAAGGCATCCGGGATCGAGACCAGTCCGGCGTAGCAGAGCAGCACGACGAGGCTGGTCCAGTGCCAGACATCCATGACGATGATCGTGACCCAGGCATCGAACGGATCCTGCACGTAATTGTAATCGATGCCGATCGCGTTGAGATAATAGCCCAGCAGCCCGATGTCGTTGCGTCCGAACACCTGCCAGATCGTGCCGACGACGTTCCACGGGATCAGCAGCGGCAGCGACATCAGCACCAGGCAGACCGGCACGCCCCAGCCCTTCTTCGGCATGTTGAGCGCAATGAAGATGCCGAGCGGCACCTCAATCGCCAGGATGATGAAGGAAAAGATCAGGTTGCGGACCATCGCTTCCCAGAAGCGGCTGGACGAGAGCAGTTCTTCGAACCATTCGGTGCCGGCCCAGGTGAAGACATTGTTGCCGAACGTGTCCTGCACCGAATAGTTGACGACCGTCATCAGCGGGATGACGGCGGTGAAGGCCACCAGCACCAGCACCGGCAGCACCAGGAACCAGGCCTTGTTGTTCCAGGTCTTTTCCATTTATGCCCCCATCTCGACGCGCCAGGAATCGGCATAGATGTTGATGCCGGCCGGGTCGAACCGCACCTTCGGATCGGCAGGCACGGTCTCGTCCTCGCCGATGACCGCCGCAATCTCGCGGCCTTCGAGATTGGCGCGGACCACCTTGTGGCGGCCGAGATCCTCGACCTTGCTGATCGAAACGGCCATGCCGTCGCGGCCAAGCCGGACATATTCGGGACGGATGCCGAGCTCGACGGTGCCGCTGCCAGCCTTGGGCACGCCGGGCAGTTCGATCCGCTGCGAACCCAATTTTGCCGTCTTGCCGTCGATCGCCACCGGCATGACGTTCATGCCGGGCGAGCCGATGAAATAACCGACAAAAGTGTGGCGCGGCCGTTCGAATAGTTCGGCCGGCGTGCCGATCTGGACGATACCGCCATCATACATCACCACCACCTGGTCGGCGAAGGTCAACGCCTCGGTCTGGTCGTGGGTGACGTAGACCATGGTGTAGCCGAACCGGCGGTGCAGCTGCTTCAGCTGCGAGCGCAGCACCCATTTCATATGCGGGTCGATAACGGTCAGCGGCTCGTCGAACAGGATGGCGTTGACATCCGAGCGCACCAAGCCGCGGCCGAGCGAGATCTTCTGCTTCTGGTCGGCGGTCAGGCCCCTCGCCTTCTTCTTCGCCCAGGACGCCAGATCGATCATCTCTAGCGTCTCGCGCACCTTGCGGTCGACATCTGCTTCCGGCACGCCGCGGTTGCGCAGCGGGAAAGCCAGATTGTCGTAGACGGTCATGGTGTCGTAGATGACCGGGAACTGGAACACCTGCGCGATGTTGCGCTCCTGCGTCGACAAATTGGTCACGTCCTTGCCGTTGAACAGCAACTGGCCGTGTGAGGGGTGCAGCAATCCCGAAATGATGTTGAGCAGCGTGGTCTTGCCACAGCCCGAGGGCCCCAGCAGCGCATAGGCGCCGCCGTCCTCGAAGACGTGATGCACTTCCCTGAGCGCGAAATCGGAATCCTTCTGCGGGTTGGGCAGATAGGAATGCCTGACATGGTTGACGTCGATGCGCGCCATCTCTTTCCCCTCAAGCCGCCAGCTTCGGCGCGCTCACGGCGCGGCCGTGCTCGTCGAAAACCATGATGTGGCGTGGATCGATGAACACCTCGACCACTTCGTCAGGCTCGAAATCGCGAATGCCGTGGGTCAGCATGACCCAGCGCGCATCGGCGAAATCGAGATGGATGAAGCTCTCCGACCCTGTGA
>NZ_RZRQ01000231.1:0-9643 GCF_003997785.1 Mesorhizobium sp. M7D.F.Ca.US.004.01.2.1
ATCCTGCACCGCATCGATCGCCATGTCGCCGGAGACGAAAGGCACGCCGTCCTTCAGAGCCAGGTCCGGCGCCAGGCTGCGCGCCGACGAGCCGTCATCGATATAGGCGAGGCCGCGTTTGCCGAGCTCGGCCATGAACGGTTCCATCGCCGCCGCGTCGGCGGAAAAGCGAGCGCCCATGTAGTTCATGACGCCGGTATAGTTTGTCGTCCGCGACAGCGCCCAGTGCAGGTTCTTCAAATTCTCGTCCGTGCTCGCCGCCACCGTCAGCGTGTTGCGACCGGGGTTGACGTTCGGATAGTCGAACGGCTCGAGCGGCACCTGCATGACAACCTCATGCCCGCTTTGCCGAGCCGCCTGCATCCAGCGGCCAATGCTGTTGCCTTGCGGCGCGAAGGCCAGCGACACTTCCGCCGGCAGCTTGGCGATGGCCGCCTGGGTGCCTGTCTGCGAAACCGAAAGCCCGCCGATGATGATCGCTACGCGCGCGCCGCGCCCGCCCGACCAGGGCCGCGCATAGACGTCGAACGGCCGTCGGCCATCGGCGGCGCGGACAGGCAAAGGCCCGGTATCGCTGGCTTCGATCAGCGCCTTGTCTGGAATATGCGCGATCTTCAGGTTCTGGCCGATGGTCGACGGGTCACGAATGACGATCGCTGCCCTGGGCGGGCCATCGCCCTCTTCCGTCTGCACATGGATGATCTGCGGCCCACCCGTCTTAGCCGGCACTTCCGGCTTCGGTGCCGCCACCGGGGCCAAAGCGGACGGCGCGACGTCAGGCTCGGCCGCCGCTGTCACTTTCGGCGTTGAAACGGCAACCTCTTGCGGCTTTCGAAACGGCTTTTCCCTGAGCGCGATCGCGCCGGAGACGCCCGCCACCACCAGCACGACCGCAGTCGCCATGATCGCACCGCCGCTGACCTTGCCAGCAGCGCGCGGCGACCGGACAGCCTGTCCGAGCGGGCGTTCGATGTCCTTGCCGATATCAGCCAAGCCTAATCCCCGGGGCGCATGGCTTCGAAGCCGAAACCGCTTCGAAAAGACATGCGCGAATTCTTCCATCCTGGCGCACCCTTGGCGCCGTGTTTGAGGGCTTCGCCTTGCCCCCGAATCAAACTGCCGGAACCTTTCGGTCCCGGCAGCATCGCATTGCTTCCATCAGGCGGCCAGACCTGTTGTTGGCCACGGGCCTACTGGTTGAGAACGGCCTTTTGCGGATTGGGCGGGAAGGACGGATCGGTCTTCTGGCCGCGCAGCAGCTGCTCGGCATAGATGAGCTGCAGGTCGTCCTTCGGATCCGGCGGCACATAGGCCGCCGACCCCGAACCGGTCGTGCTCTCGTCGGCGCCCTTGATATGGCCCTTGAGGTCGGATTCACCGCGCGTCAGGTCCCTGCCCTGCAGTTCCGGCGGCAGCGGCTGGTCGACCTTGATGTCGGGCGTGATGCCCTTGCCCTGGATCGACTTGCCGGACGGCGTGTAATAGAGCGCCGTCGTCAGCCGCAGCGCACCATTCTCGCCGAGCGGAATGATGGTCTGCACCGAACCCTTGCCGAAGGACTGCGTGCCGACCACCGTGACACGGCGCAGATCCTGCAGCGCGCCGGCGACGATTTCGGATGCACTGGCCGAACCGCCATTGACCAGAACGATCATCGGCTTGCCGTTGATGTCGTCAACCTGCTTGGGCTTGGCGTCGAAGCGGGTGACGTCCTTGGGATCACGGCCGCGCGTCGAGACGATCTCGCCGCGGTTGAGGAAGGCATCGGACACGCTCACCGCCTGGTCGAGCAGACCACCCGGATTGAGGCGGAGATCCAGAACGTAGCCCTTGAGCTTGTCGTCCGGCACCTGCTTCTTGATGGTGTCGATGGCGTTCTCGAGGTCGTCATAGGTCTTTTCGGTGAAGGAGGTGATCTTCATGTAGCCGATGTCGTTCTCGACCCGGAACTTGACCGCCTTGACCTTGATGATGTCGCGTACGACCGTCAGTTCGATCGGCTTGTCGGCGCCCTGGCGCAGGATGGTGAGCTTGATCGGTGTGTTGACCAGGCCACGCATCTTGTCGACCGCGTCGTTGAGGGTCAGGCCGCGAACCTCTTCGCCGTCGATCTTAGCGATGTAGTCGCCGGCCAGCACGCCTGCCTTGGCGGCCGGGGTGTCGTCGATCGGCGTGATCACCTTGACCAGGTCGTTCTCCATGGTGACCTCGATGCCGAGGCCGCCGAACTCGCCCTTGGTCTGGACGCGCATATCCTGCGCCTGCTCGGCGTTCATGTAGGAGGAGTGCGGGTCAAGCGAGGCAAGCATGCCGTTGATGGCGTTCTCGACAAGCGACTTGTCGTCGGGCGGTGTCACATACTGTGCCCGCACCCGCTCGAAGATATCGCCGAAGATCGCCAGTTGCTTGTAGGTCTCCGACCCTGCAGCGTTCGCCGCCGAGCCGGGTGTGCCATAGACAAGGCTCATGGCGGACGCGCCCATCAGCGCACCGGCAAACAGAAGCGACAGTTTCCGCATTATTCACGTCCTTCCAGAAAAACGGTCCGCCCACCATGGGGCCGGATCGACGGGTTTTCCATCCTTGCGGAACTCGACATAGAGTTCCGGCGTGGCATTTCCATTCTTCGAAACCGAGGTGCTCGCCACCCGGGCCTCTCCCATCGCGCCGATCGGCTCTCCTGCGAGCACTGACTGACCGGTCGCGACGCTGATTCTGCTCATCCCCGCCAAAACGACATGATAGCCGTCGCCTGCGTTAAGGATCAAGAGTTGACCATAGGAGCGAAACGGCCCCGCATAAAGCACATTCCCATCCGCCGGTGCGGTGACGATGGCTCCCGATTGTGTCGCAACCATGTCGCCAAGCATCACCGCGCCGTTACCGTCATCGGCGCCGAATCGCAGCTTGATACGGCCGGTCACCGGCAGCGCGATCTGTCCCTGCAGCGCCGAAAAGGGTGCCGCAGCGGCAAGTTGGTTGCTTTCCGGAACGGGCAGCGACGCCAGTTCCGCCGGCGCTGATGTCTCGTCGCCATCCGCCGTCTTCTGCTCGGCGGCCTTGGCGGCATCGGCAGCCTTGGCCGCATCGGCAGCCTTGCGGCTCTTGTCGGCTTGCGCTTCGAGCGAGGCGATCAACTCTTTCAGGCTGCCGGCCTTGGCCGCCAGCGCCTCGGATCGCTGCTTTTCAGCGGCCATTTGCGTTTGCGTGTCGGCTTCGAGCTTCTGCTTGGCCTCCAGCAGCATGCCGAGTCGCTTCTTTTCCGCCGCCTGGTCACCGACCGCCGCCGTTAGCCGCGCCCGTTCGGCCTCGATCGAGGCCGTGACCCGCGACTGCTCCTTGAGATCGGCGAGCAGGATATCTGTTTGCTGACGCAGTTCCGGCACCACGGCACCGAGCAGGATGGCACTGCGCACCGACGACAGCGCGTCCTCCGGCTTGACCAGGATCGCCGGCGGCGGGTTCAGCCCCATGCGCTGCAGCGCGCCCAGCACTTCGGCAAGCACATCACGCCGCGCCACCAGCGAGACACGTATCTTCTGCTCCTGGCCCTTCAGCCCTTCCAGCCTGGCGCCGATGTCCTCGATGTCCTGGCCGAGCTTCTGCTCGGTCATCGCCGACTGGATCAGTGCGGCAGTGATCGAGGCGTGATCCTTCTTGATGGTCGCGATGTCGGCGGAGAGCTTGGCCAACCGTTCCGACGACAGCGTGATCTCCTTCGAGACCCGTTCGTATTCAGCCCGGCTCTGGTCCGGATCGGGAGCCATGTCGAGCGTGTTTTCGGCCCGCCCCGCATGCAGCGACAGCACAAGCACCGCCGCCGCGATGCCGCAGCGCGCGCGCCATGAGCCCGTTCTCGATTTCCAGCCTTCAGACATCCGGTGTCGACTCTATCTGCGGCTTCGTTAACGAACCATCAACCATGTTTGAAAAGGCCCGTTCCCGAATGCATGTCGCCCAGAAGTGGTCCCGGTTTCGGGAAAACGACATGCATAAGACCAAAGGTCCAATCTGGCGCGGCATTGGGGCGGAAATCCGGGCAGGTCGCGCCAATTCACCGATTTACGAGCGATGGTAGGGATGTCCCGAAAGAATGGTGGCCACCCGATAAAGCTGCTCACCCAGCATCACGCGCACCAATTGGTGCGGCCAGGTCAGCAATCCGAACGACATCACCAGTTCGGCCTGGTCGCGCAGCGACTGATCGTGGCCGTCGGCGCCGCCGATGGCGATGACCAGCGCCTTGCGGCCACCGTCACGCAACAGGCCAAGGCGCCCGGCGAAGTCCTCCGAGGAAAAGCTTTTGCCGCGTTCGTCGAGAAGGATCAGCGCGGTGCCGGGCTGCAAATGTGTCTGCAGCTTCTGGCCTTCCTCGCGCCGGCGTTCGCTGGCGGTCTGGGCACGCCCCTCGGCTATCTCGGCAATGCCGGCAAATTCAAGCCCCACCGCCGGACCGCTCTTGGCGAAGCGCTCGAAATAACGGTCGGCGAGCAGCTTCTCGGGGCCGGCTTTCATCCGGCCCACGGCATGAACTGATATCTTCATCCTCGCCCCTGTAAGCCGCTAATGCATGTCACCAAAGTAGGAATCGGTTTTGGAACAACGACATGCATCAAAACAAAGGCGGCTTAGTGGAGGGTCTCTTCCTCGAGATCCGGCGCCTGCCACATCTTTTCGAGATTGTAGAATTCGCGGACTTCAGGGCGGAAGACGTGGACGATGATGTCGCCCGAATCGATCAGGACCCAGTCGGCGCCTGCCAACCCCTCAACGCGCGCAGTGCCGAGACCGGCATCCTTGATCGCTTTGAGAAGATGATCGGCGACAGCCGCAACATGACGGTGCGATCGGCCCGAAGCGACGACCATATAGTCGCCGAGGCTCGATTTCCCCTGGATGTCGATTGAGACAATATTTTCGGCCTTGGAGTCTTCCAGACTGGCAAGGACTGTCTTGATGGCGCGGGACACGGCGTCGTCTACGCTGATCCTGGCCGGCGAAGGCATGATATCGGCCTTCTTCCGCAGTGCTGTTCTCAGTGTATTTCCTTTCGCAGCAAGAACAACCAAATCACCCCCAAAAGCAGGTGACACCACTTAGATAGGCAGAGTTCCCTGACAGTTTCAAGACGGGACCCCGCCCCGCACCAACGTATTCTCGGTCCTGTGGTTTCGCCGCACGCTGGAAAAGATCGGAACCCTCGCCGCCCGCATGGGTTATCGGCTCGCCGACCAACCGGAATCTTGCCATGCCGATCGACCCGCAAAACGCCCTTCTCACCGTCCAGGCTGGCCTCGCGCAGCTGAGTACGCTGATCGTTTCCTACTCCTTCTCGGCCATCGGTGCCGTCATCCTCTTGGTTGTCGGCTACATCATCGCCGGCCTTGCCGAACGTTCGATCTTCGCCGGCCTCGGCCATATCCATGGTTTCGATGCAACGTTGCGGCATTTCTTCTCCAAGATCGTCCGCTATGCCATCCTGATCCTCGTCACCATCATGGTGCTCGGCCAATTCGGCGTGCAGACGGCGTCGATAATTGCCGCGATCGGTGCCATCGGCCTGGCCATCGGCCTGGCGTTGCAAGGCACGCTGCAGAACATTGCCGCCGGCATCATGCTTCTGGCGCTGCGGCCATTTCGCATCGGTGAGTCCGTCGAGGTCGGTTCGATTGCCGGCTCGATCGAGGAGATCGGCCTGTTCGCGACCAAGCTCAGGAGCGCCGACGGCGTCTACATCCTCGCGCCCAATTCGACGCTGTGGAACCAGCCGGTGCGCAACTTCTCGCGCAACGGCGTGCGCCGCAGCGACATCGCGCTCAGCATCGGTTCATGGAACGACATCGACCGCGCTCAGAAGACCTTGCTTGCAATTGCCGCCGCCGAGCGACGGGTGAAGCGTGAGCCGGCACCGATCGCATTCGTCGCGACATTGGGCGAAAGCACCGTTTCGATTGCCTTGCGTTACTGGACATCGTCGGCTGATTTCTTCGCCACCCAGACCGATCTCACCAAGCGCGCCAAGCAGGAATTCGACTCGGAAGGCATATCGATCCCGCAGCCGCCACCGCCACCGGAAGCGCCGCAACCGGAAGCCCGCCGGCAATAATCAGCTGCCCCTGTGTCGGTCCTGCTCGTCCGGTGCGAACGCAAGCTCCACCGGCAAAGGCGCCTGCGCCGTCATCGGTGCGAAACTGCCGGTTTCACCGGCAGGAACAGCCTGCGTCGTGAACACGCGCAGAAGCACGAACATGCAGAACGCAGCGGCGATGAGGATCGCCACATAGATGAAGGCCTGCGTTCCGAAGACAGCCGACAGCGCCGTCACGATGCCTGGCACGACGAAGCCCGACAGCGACCAGGCAAACAGCAGCGAACTGGACAGCGCCACCATGTCCTCCTTGCCGGCACGGTCGGAGGCATGCGCGCTGGAAAGCGAATAGATCGATTCCGAGGCGCCATCCCAAACGATATAAATCACCACCAGCGCCGCCAGCGCGCCGCCATCGAACCCGAGCGCGAACAGGCCGGCGACCATGGCGAGCGCGGATGCGGCGATCAGCACATAGCGGCGGTCGGTGCGGTCGGAAATCCAGCCAAGCGGGATTTGCAGGATCAGCGTGCCGACCGGCATCGCCGAAAGCAGCAGCGCCACGTCTGCCTGGCTGTAGCCCTTGGCCGTGGCATGGATCGGAGCGAAGCCCGCGATCGACATCGACAGGCCGCCGACCGCCAGCATGCCGGCGACGCCGACCGGCGAAATCCGCCAGGCCCGGCGCAGCGCCACTGAAGCCGCCTGCGGCGCCGGCGGCTGGGCCAGCCGCGTCATCCCCACGGGAAGGATCGACAGCGCCGTGAAGACGATACCGATCAGCGGCGCATCCGCCGTCCTGATATCGACCAGCGCCAGCGTCGCATAGCCGACGCCGAGCCCGGCGACATAGGCAACGTAGAAAAACGCCATCACCCGGCCGCGAATGGCATTGGCAACGGCATCGTTGAGCCAGCTCTGCGCAACGATGAACAGGCCGCATATGGCAAAGCCGTAGAGTGCGCGGGCGGCGATCCACAGCAGCGGATGGACCCCGGCGCCGACAGCGGCATTGGCCAGCGCGATCAGCGCCGACAGCACCATGAAGGCGCGGGCATGGCCAACCCTTCGCACCAGCGGTCCGGTCAGAATGCAGCCGGCGAGGCCGCCAGCCGAAAGTCCGGTGATGATCAGCCCGGCCCAGGTCGGATCGAAACCCTCGGCGCCGAGCCGGACCGGGATATAAGCAAACATCAGCCCGTTGCCGACGGCGATCAGCGCCATCGACACGATGACGCTGGCAATCGCGATCAGCGGCGTGGGCTCGGCGCCCTGCTCGGCTTCGCTACGGTTTTTCCTGGGAATCGACATGCCTGCTCAGGATTGCCCATGAAACGGGCAAGGGGAGCGATAAAAGCGACATGGCCGGGCGAGTGGGCTCACCCCTTCGCCAGCTTGCGGATCGCGCTCGACGACAGCGACGAGCGCGGGCCGTGGATGAAGGTCCAGGCCGGCGCCTTCATGCGGGCAAGCCGCGGCGCATCGCCCTCGTCGACGCGGGCATAGTCGAAGGTCTTGGCGACGACCGAAGACAGGAACGACAGCGTTGCTCCCGGGCGGTCGATGACGGCAATCGGGAAGGTCATGACGATCTCGCGCCAGCGCTGCCAGCGATGGAAATCGCGCAAACTATCCGCACCCATGATCCAGACGAAGTCGACGCCAGGATTGCGCGCCTTGACCAGCGCCAGCGTGTCGGCGGTGTAGCGGACATGATGGGCGGCCTCGAAGGCGGTGACCTTGATCTTCGGGTTCTTGGCGATCTGCTCGGACAGTTGCAGCCGTTCGCTGAGCGGCGCCAATTCCCTGGTGCTCTTCAGCGGATTGCCCGGCGTCACCATCCACCACAGCTGATCAAGCGCCAGGCGTCGCAGCGCAATCTCGGCGACCAGCGCGTGGCCGGCATGCGGCGGATTGAACGAGCCTCCGAACAAGCCAACGGCGAGGCCTTTTTCGGCGTGCGGCATCTTCAGGTAACGGAAGGGTACCGCCGGTTCGGAAGATGCCAGCATTGCCTCAGGCTCTGACGACGAAAAGCTTCAAGGCCTCACCTGTCCCGACCCGCGCACGCGATATTTGAACGAGGTCAGCTGCTCGACGCCGACCGGTCCGCGCGCATGCATCTTGCCGGTGGCGATGCCGATCTCGGCGCCCATGCCGAATTCGCCGCCATCGGCGAACTGCGTCGAGGCATTGTGCAGCAGGATCGCCGAATCGATCTCGTTGAAGAATTTTTCGACCGCTTGCGCATCTTCGGCGACGATCGCCTCGGTGTGATGCGAGGAAAAGGTTTCGATGTGTTCGATCGCACCGCCGATACCGTCTACCAGCTTCACCGCGATGACAGCATCGAGATATTCGGTCACCCAGTCGGCATCGGTCGCCGGCTTGGCGTCGAAAAACACTTTCAGCACGTCGGCATCGGCATGGATTTCGCAGCCGGCGGCGCGTAAGGCGTCGAGGATCGGCACCAGATGCGTGGAGGCAACCGCCCGGTCGACCAGCAGCGTCTCGGCGGCACCACAGACGCCGGTGCGCCGCATCTTGGCGTTGACCGCAATCCGCACCGCCATGTCGAGATCGGCCGAGCGGTCGATGTAGAGATGGCAAATGCCTTCGAGATGCGCGAAGACCGGCACCCGCGCCTCGTTCTGCACACGTCCGACGAGGCTTTTGCCGCCGCGCGGGATGATGACGTCGAGCGAACCACCCAACCCCTTCAGCATCTCGCCGACGGCGGCGCGGTCGGTGGTCGGCACCAGCTGGATGGCGTCTTGCGGCAGGCCGGCTTCCTTCAGCCCTTCGACCAGGCAGGCATGGATGGCGGCCGAAGAATTGAGCGAATCCGAGCCGCCGCGCAGGATCACCGGATTGCCGGCCTTGAGACACAGCGCGCCGGCATCCGCCGTGACGTTCGGGCGGCTCTCATAGATGACGCCGACGACGCCGAGCGGCGTGCGCACACGCTCGATATGCAGGCCGTTCGGCCTGTCCCATTGCGCGATGACATCGCCGACCGGATCGCGCAGCGCGGCGATCTCCCTGATGCCTTCAGCCATGGCTCGGATGCGCGCCGGATCGAGCTTCAGCCGGTCCATGAAGGAGGCGGAAAGTCCGGATTCCTGGCCGTTCGAGATGTCGATGGCGTTGGCGTCGAGAATGTCCTGCTCACAAGCAACGATCGCCTCGGCCATGGCGAGAAGCCCGGCGTTCTTGGCGGCGGTCGTGGCGATGGCCAGCGGTCGGGCGGCAGCGCGGGCGCGGCGGCCGATATCGGCCATCGTTGCTACGGTGTCATCCCCGGATTTTTCATGCAGCTTCAGCATGGCTCATCCTCCGCTTACGTTGCCACCGGCCAATACTTGGTCGCTGGCCCGTACTTGGTCACCAGAATGGCTCACCACAAGGTCGTCGCGGTGGATCATCGCCGAGCGCGCCTCGTAGCCGAGCACGGTTTCGATCTCGGCCGTCTTCAGACCTGCGATCCTTACGGCATCGGCGGCATCATAGGCAACCAGCCCGCGCGCGATCTCGCGGCCCTCGGGCGACAGGATC
>NZ_RZRQ01000232.1:0-9605 GCF_003997785.1 Mesorhizobium sp. M7D.F.Ca.US.004.01.2.1
GCCGAAGAGGTCGACATCGACATCAGGGCCGAAGACATCCGCATCGATACGATGCGCGCCTCGGGTTCGGGCGGCCAGCACGTCAACACCACCGATTCGGCTGTCCGCATCACCCATTTGCCGACCGGCATCATGGTGGTGCAGGCGGAAAAGTCACAGCACCAGAACCGCGCCAAGGCGATGCAGATCCTGCGGGCCCGGCTCTATGACCTGGAACGCGGCAAGGCGGACGAAGAGCGCTCGGAATCGCGCAAGTCACAGGTCGGTTCCGGTGACCGCTCGGAACGCATCCGGACCTATAATTTTCCTCAAGGCCGCGTCACCGACCACCGCATCAACCTGACGCTCTACAAGCTCGACAGGGTGATGATGGGCGAACTCGACGAAATCATCAACGCGCTGATCGCCGATCATCAGTCGAAGCTGCTCGCCGATATCGGCATCGATGGCTGATCAACTGCCCGAGACGCTGGGGCAGTCGCTGCGGGAAGCGCAGGCTCGGCTTGCCGCCGCCGCTGTCGATGATCCGGCCCTCGATGCGAGGCTGATCGTCGAGCATTTCTCCGGCACGACACGCACGCAAGCCATCGCGGACCCCGAACGCAAGGTCGACGCTGGCATTGTTGCCGAAATCGATGCCGCCTTAAGACGCCGCGCCGGCGGCGAGCCGGTGCACCGCATCCTCGGCTATCGTGAATTCTACGGTTTGCGCCTGTCGCTGTCGCCAGAAACGCTGGAGCCGCGGCCCGATACCGAAACGCTGGTCGAAGCGATGCTGCCTTTCGTCAGGGCGGTGGCGGTCCGGGAAGGCGAGTGCCGCATCCTCGATCTTGGCACCGGCACCGGCGCCATTGCACTGGCGCTGCTCAGCGCCGTGCCGACAGCGATCGCCACCGGCGTCGATCTGTCCGCGGGCGTGTTGGCGACGGCAGCCCGCAATGCCGGGCAACTGGGCCTTGCAGGCCGGTTCACGGTGCTTCAGTCGGACTGGTTCGAAAAAGTTTCCGGCCGGTACCATGTAATTGCCGCAAACCCTCCCTATATACCCTCGGAAGACATTGGAAATCTGCAGGACGAAGTCCGCAATTTCGACCCGCGCTTGGCCTTGGATGGCGGCGCGGACGGTCTGAACCCCTACAGGATCATCGCCGCGGAGGCGGCAAGGTTTTTGGAAACTGAAGGCAGGATTGCGGTCGAGATCGGCCACACGCAGCACAATGAGGTCTGCGAGATATTCGCTGCAGCCGGCTACGTCCCGGGCGGTGCTTTTCGTGACCTCGGCGGAAACGACAGGGTTATTGTCTTTGAAAGGATAAAGCCTTGACGCAGTGCAAAAAAGCGCTTGGCAATACCGGGGAATACGGCTAGGGTCGCCTTAACCGGATGAGACGAAGCAGGCAGTGCTCTTAGCGATTCGGTTTTCCTTGGAAATAGCTGCCTTCTTGCGCAAACGATGCCCAAGCTTCGTGCGGGAATCGTCCGGCAAGTGATGTAACCGGAACAGGATGGCACGTGGCGCCAACGCAATCGATGCGGGCGAACGCCGGTGAAGAGACGAAACGGCTGGCTGCATGAGCGCCTCCGTTCGTGAAGAGTTTTTCGAAAATTTCAAAATGAAGAGAGTTTGATGAGGCCACAACAGCAGAACAGGCGCATGCGCGGTCGCAACAACAATGGCGGCGGCGGTGGTAACAATAACAATAATAATAACAACAACAACCGCAAGGGACCAAACCCCCTGACGCGCAACTACGAGAGCAATGGCCCGGACGTGAAGATCCGCGGTTCGGCTCAGCAGATCGCCGAAAAATACGCCACCCTTGCCCGTGATGCGCACAGCTCCGGCGATCGGGTCATGGCGGAGAACTATCTCCAGCATGCCGAACATTACAATCGCATCATCGCAGCCGCGCAGGCGCAGATGCCGATCCAGAACGCGCAGCAGAATCGCGATGATTTCGACGATGACGGCGACGAGGATCGCGACGATTTCGACAATGGCGGCAACAACAGCAACACTGTTTCCGATGCTCAGGTTCCGGTGGTCAACCATGGCGCCGGGCCGCAGCCGGTCATCGAAGGCATGCCGGCCGAGGTCGCGCTGAACCGGGAAGGTGGCCGCGACAATCGCGACAATGCCGGGCGTGACAATGGCGGGCGCAACAATGGTGGCCGCGACAACAATGGCGCACGCCATCGCGATCGTCGCCCCAATGGCGGTTACGGCCAGAACGGCCAGCGCGACTTCGGTTCGTCCTCCGAGCAAGGTGGTCAGCCCCAGAGCAACGAGACCCCGATCCAGGGCGAAGCCGCTTCGCCGACCGAGTCCGTTGCCGCGGCTGAGCCGGCTCCGTTGTTCGAGAACCTGTCGCCGGCGGGTCTTGCCGCCCAGGCCGAGCTCAACGAGGCGGCCGCCGAAAGCGGTGCTGCCCGTCGCCCGAGGCGTCCGCGCCGTCCGCGCGTCAACGCCGATCAGATTGACGGCGGCGACAATGCCAATTCCGGGGCCGACGCCAGTGAGGCTGCTGCTGCCCCGGTCGACAGCGGCAATGCTGAACCGGTCATTGTCGATATCGACAACTGATAGAACGACACTTCAAGACGTTGAGCGGCGGGGAGAAATCTCCGCCGTTTTTGTTTTTGCGCGGCGATGGAATATTATGCGTTGACCGACATCAAGGCGTCTTGAGACAGCATGGCCTATGCACCATATCTCGGCTGAACAGGATCCGGCTCGAATGGGCGGGTCCGTCACCGCAATCTGATCCGGTGCCGCAAAGCGGGCCGGTGATGGAAGGAGACAGATATGAACCTTGAGAAATACTCCGAGCGTGTGCGCGGCTTCATCCAGTCAGCGCAGACCATGGCGCTCTCCCGCAACCACCAGCAGTTCACCCCCGAACACATCCTGAAAGTGCTCGTAGACGACGACGAGGGCCTGGCCGCGTCGCTGATCGAACGCGCCGGCGGCAACGTCCGCGACGTCAAGCTTGGCGTCGAGACGGCGCTCGAAGCGATGCCCAAGGTCGAGGGCGGCAATGGCCAGCTCTATTTGGCGCAGCCGCTGGCAAAAGTGTTTTCGACCGCCGAGGAACTGGCCAAGAAAGCCGGCGACAGCTTTGTCACGGTCGAGCGGCTCTTGCAGGCGCTCGCCATGGAAAAGTCGGCCAAGACCGCTGACATACTGGCCAAGGCCGGCGTCACCGCGCAGGCGCTCAACCAGGTCATCAACGACGTCCGCAAGGGCCGCACCGCCGATTCGGCGAGTGCCGAACAGGGCTACGATGCGCTGAAGAAATACGCGCGCGACCTGACCGCCGATGCGCGTGCCGGCAAGCTCGATCCGGTCATCGGTCGTGACGACGAGATCCGCCGCACCATCCAGGTGCTGTCGCGCCGCACCAAGAACAATCCGGTGCTGATCGGCGAGCCGGGCGTCGGCAAGACGGCGATCGCTGAAGGCCTGGCGCTGCGCATCGTCAATGGCGACGTGCCGGAATCGCTGAAGGACAAGCAATTGATGGCGCTCGACATGGGCGCGCTGATTGCCGGCGCCAAATATCGCGGCGAGTTCGAGGAGCGGCTGAAGGCCGTTCTCTCCGAAGTCACTTCGGCCAACGGCAATATCATCCTGTTCATCGACGAGATGCACACGCTGGTCGGCGCCGGCAAGGCGGATGGCGCCATGGATGCGTCGAACCTCCTGAAGCCGGCCTTGGCGCGCGGCGAGCTGCACTGCGTCGGCGCCACCACGCTCGATGAGTACCGCAAGCATGTCGAGAAGGATGCAGCCCTTGCCCGCCGCTTCCAGCCGGTGTTCGTCGACGAGCCGACGGTGGAAGACACCGTTTCGATCCTGCGCGGCCTGAAGGAGAAGTACGAGCAGCACCACAAGGTGCGCATTTCGGATTCGGCGCTGGTGGCGGCGGCGATGCTGTCCAACCGTTACATCGCCGACCGCTTCCTGCCCGACAAGGCAATCGACCTGGTCGACGAAGCCGCATCGCGGTTGCGCATGCAGGTTGATTCCAAGCCCGAGGCGCTGGACGAGATCGATCGCCGCATCATGCAGCTCAAGATCGAGCGCGAGGCGCTGAAGGTCGAGACGGACGAGGCCTCGAAGGACCGGCTCGCCCGCCTGGAAAAGGAGCTCGTCGGCCTCGAGGAGGAATCGACCGAGATCACCGCCAAGTGGCAGGCCGAGAAGCAGAAGCTCGGGCTGGCCGCCGACCTCAAGAAGCAGCTCGATGAGGCGCGCAACGACCTCGCCATTGCCCAGCGCAAGGGTGAATTCCAGCGCGCCGGCGAGCTTGCCTATGGCAAGATACCGGAACTGGAAAAGAAGCTGAAGGAGGCCGAGGCCCAGGACGGCAAGGTCGGCATGGTCGAAGAGGTGGTCACACCCGACCACGTCGCCCATATCGTCTCGCGCTGGACCGGCATTCCGGTCGACAAGATGCTGCAGGGCGAGCGCGACAAGCTGCTGCGCATGGAAGACGAGATTGGCAAGCGCGTCGTCGGCCAGGGCGAGGCGGTGCAAGCCGTTTCCAAAGCGGTGCGGCGCGCCCGCGCGGGCCTGCAGGATCCGAATCGGCCGATCGGCTCGTTCATGTTCCTCGGGCCGACTGGTGTCGGCAAGACCGAGCTGACCAAGGCACTCGCGAGCTTCCTGTTCGACGATGAGAGCGCGATGGTGCGCATCGACATGTCGGAGTTCATGGAGAAGCACTCGGTGGCCCGGCTGATCGGTGCGCCTCCCGGCTATGTCGGCTATGAGGAAGGCGGCGCGCTGACCGAAGCGGTGCGGCGGCGGCCCTATCAGGTCGTACTGTTCGACGAGATCGAGAAGGCGCATCCGGATGTCTTCAACGTGCTGTTGCAGGTGCTCGATGACGGCCGTCTGACCGACGGGCAGGGCCGCACGGTCGATTTCCGCAACACGCTGATCATCATGACCTCGAACCTCGGCGCCGAATATCTCGTCAATCTCGGCGAGGACCAGGATGTCGATGAGGTTCGCGACGAGGTGATGAATGTCGTCAAGGCGTCGTTCCGGCCGGAGTTCCTCAACCGCGTCGACGAGGTGATCCTGTTCCACCGGCTGCGCCGGCAGGATATGGGCCGCATCGTCGAGATCCAGCTCAAGCGGTTGGAGAGCCTGCTTGTCGACCGCAAGATCACGCTGTCGCTGGACCAAGAGGCGATCGACTGGCTGGCGGCCAAGGGCTATGAGCCGGCCTATGGCGCGCGGCCGCTGAAGCGGGTGATGCAGAAGGAATTGCAGGACCCGCTGGCGGAGAAGATCCTGCTCGGCGATATCCTCGACGGCTCGACCGTCAAGGTCACAGCCGGTTCCGACCGGCTGAACTTCCGCTCGAAGCCGACGATCGTCGCGGCGGAAGCGGCAGCCTGATCCAAACGCCGCGCGTCCATCCTGGACGCGCGGCGTTTTTTCGTATGAAAGGCGGGTGCGGATGACACTGGACGACTACAACAGCTTCTGCGCCTCGCTGCCCTCGACGAGCCATGTCGTCCAGTGGGGCGGCGCCCATGTCTGGAAGGTCGGAGCCAAGGTCTTCGCGATCGGCGGCTGGGACCAGGGCCAGCAGCTCTTCGTCACCTTCAAATGCTCCGATATCGCCTATGATGTGCTCAAGGAGCAGCCGGGCCTGCGGCCCGCGCCCTATCTTGCCTCGCGCGGCATGACGTGGATCCAGCGTCGGACAAGCCACAGCATGGATGATGCTGCGCTGAAGGACTATCTGCGCGAGAGCCATCGCCTTGTCGCCCTGAAGCTGACCAGGCAGGCGCGCAAGGAATTGGGACTCGCCGCAAGCTAGCTAATATTCCTCGAGGCGCCGGAAAACCGCCATCTTCATGCCCGGTTCATGTTGGAACCATATGGTGGGTAACTGGTTTGCTGGCGAAGGGGTTCGCCTTGCAGGGACACTGCCGGGCGGCGGCAATTACGGACCGGAGAGTTTGGCTACCATGTTCCGCACGATCTTGACCCTTTCGGCGCTCGCAGCCGGGATGTCCTTTTCAGGCGCGTTCGCCGCCGCGACGCAGGACAGCGCACCGCCGATTGTCCGAGCCGCCAATGATGGCGGCATCCTGCTCGCCCAGGACGGCAATGTGGACATTTATTACGACGCCAGGGGCAACCGCGTTATCGTCGACGCCGATACCGGCAAGGTCATCGCCATCCAACCGCCGCAGACCCGGCTCGACCGTCGCGCGTTGCGTCGAGAGACACGTCTGCGCGAGTTGGGCCGCGCCCCCGACGGCAACGACCGCTACTATCTCGACGATCCGGAAGACATGGCGCGGTTCCGTCGCAAGCAGTTGGAAGAGGAAGGCCGGGTTATCCCGCCGCCGGCGGACGAATACGATCCCTATGGGGACAATTCCGTGGAAGCCAATCCGCCGGCACCGCAGGACGATGGCAGCTACGACAACAATTATCCCGACGCGCCGCAGCCGGCAAAGCCGGGTACCATCAAGCGCCAGCCGCTGAACGAGGCCTCGATAGACCCGGCCCAGCCGGCAGTTCCCACCGAAGAGGCGCTGCCCGCCGACCAGGCGGCTCTGCCGCCGAAGGCTGGCGACAAGACCACTGTTGCCCCGGCGCTTTCGCTGGGAGCGCGCCAGGATGTCGCCGCACTTCAGGTGCTGCTCGACCGCGGCGGCGCTTCGCCTGGCGTCATCGATGGGCGTTTCGGTTCTAATGTCGACAAGGCGCTCGCCGCCTACAACCAGATCACCGGCAGCAATCTGCGATCGACCGACGCGGTCGGCATCCAGGCGGCGCTGGCGCAATCCGGCGGCGATGCCTTCGCCAACTACACCATCACGCCGGAGGATGCGGCCGGTCCCTATGTCGCCTCGATCCCTGAAGACTACAGCCAGAAGGCGCAGCTCGACCGCATGGGCTACACGTCGGTGACCGAGGCGCTGGCCGAGCGCTTCCACATGGACGAGAATTATCTCAAGGCGCTCAACCCGGACGTCAACTTCAATCGCCCCGGCACGATCATCAAGGTCGCCAATTTCGGCAGGCTGGTCTCGACGCCGGTTGCCCGCATCGTCGCCGACAAGGACAAGAAAGAGGTTTTCGCCTATGATGCCGGCGGCAAGCTGGTGGCAGCCTATCCCGCCACCATCGGCTCGTCGGATACGCCGTCGCCGTCCGGCACGCATACGGTGTCGCGCGTCGCGCTCGATCCGAACTACACCTACAACCCCAGCATCAATTTCAAGCAGGGCCAGAACGACAAGGTCCTGACCATTCCGCCTGGCCCGAACGGCCCGGTCGGCTCGGTCTGGATTGCTCTGGACAAGCCGACCTACGGCATCCACGGCACGCCGGATCCATCGAAGATCGGCAAGACCGAAAGCCATGGCTGTGTGCGCCTGACCAATTGGGATGCGCGGGAACTGGCCAAACTCGTTTCGCCCGGTGTCACGGTGGAGTTTGTCGGCGGACCTTCAGCCGATGACCTTGCGCAGCAGTGAACTCCGAAGTGCGGCGGCATAGACCAACTGCACGATCAGAATGAAGCCGATGCCGAGCAGTGGACTGATGAGTGAGAGTGCGGCGCCGAGCGCCCACAGGATCTGCGCCTTGACGATGCGCAGATAGACCGTGCGTTTGGTCTCCGCGTCGACATCCTCTGCCACGAAGCCGTTTTTCTCCGCATAGCGCCAACTGGCGAACAACGTGACGCCGAGCATCAGCAGATTGAGCCAGTAGACCAGCACCGCGGTTCTGAACTCGAGGAAGTCGGCCAGCAGGTCGGTCGAGAACGGCAGCAGGGCGATGAAGGCGAGAAAGCAGAGGTTCAACGTGGCAAGCCGTCTGTCGGACTTGGCGATCAGACCATGCTGCGCCTGCTGGCCGAACCAGAAGATGGTCAGCGTCAGGAAGCTCAAGGCATAAGTCAGGAAACGCGGCGCCAAGGCAGCGATCGCGGCAAGCAACTCGCGTTCGGAATGGATCGCCTCGTGCGCCGGCACCCTGATTTCCAGAACGATCAGGGTGAGCGCGATGGCGAACACCCCGTCGGTGATGCCGACGATACGGCCGCGTCCCTCCGCCGATGCTTCAAGTGGCCGCTTCATCGATGTCTCCCCGTCTGCACCTTTCTGGAAAACCTAGCATGACCGCCGCCGTTTGCATCCGGGTAGGGTGCGACCCCTGGCCGACGGGCTGGTTTCAGTGACTGCAAGCCACTGGCTGGTTGTTGCCGGTGCACTGGAGGTCTAAGCAAGGTTCCATGCATTCACCCAGCGAAGCCGCCGCCGTCCCGCTGACCAGCCCGGTCACGAATGGAACGTTCTGTCCGCAATCGCAGCGGCGATTCGTGCTGATCGCGGCAATCCTGGCCTCGGCGCTCGGCTTCATCGACGGTTCGATCCTGGCCATCGCCACGCCGGCGATCCGCGTCAACCTCAGCGCCAGCCTGGCCGAGGCCCAGTGGATTTCCAATGCCTATGCATTGACGCTCTCGGCGCTGATCCTCGCCGGCGGCGCTGCTGGCGATCGATTCGGCCTCCGCCGCGCCTTCGTGGCGGGCATTGCGTTGTTCATTGTCGCTTCGCTTGCCTGTGCGCTGGCGCCGAATGCGGTGGTGCTGATCGCATTTCGTGCCGTCCAGGGCATTGGTGCGGCGATCATGGTGCCGGGCAGCCTCGCCATCATCGCCAAGGCCTACCCGAAAAAGGAACGCGGTCGCGCCATCGGAATCTGGGCGGCTGCTTCGGCGCTGACCACGGCACTTGGTCCGGTGCTCGGCGGCTTCGTGCTGTCGGCTTTCGGCGACGGCATCTGGCGAGCGATCTTCGCCATCAACCTGCCGCTCGGCCTGATCTCGATCTATCTGCTGCTGGCCAAGGTTCCAGCCGACGCGCCGACGGAGAAACGCAGCCTGGATCTCGGCGGTGCCGCGCTCGCCACATTGGCTTTCGGTGCGCTCGCATACGGGCTGACCTCGATGAGCGCCAGCGGCGAGGGCCATATGGCCGGGCCGAGCATTGCCGCCGGCGTCGTTTTGCTGGCTGTCTTCATCGTCTTCGAGCTCCGGCAGCGCGAGCCGATGATCGACCTCAGCCTGTTTCGCGTCGGCGCTTTCGCCGGCGCCAATGTCGCGACGTTCTTCCTCTATTTCGCACTGTCGGCCAATCTTTTCTATCTGCCGATGCTGCTGATCGCCGGCTGGGGACTGAGCACGGCCGAGGTCGGCTTCATCTTTCTGCCCCTGTCGGCGTCGATCGCGCTTTTGTCTGGACCGGTCGGCCAGCTATCGGACCGGATCGGCCCGCGCTTTCCGATCGCCTGCGGCAGCCTCGTCGTAGCTTTCGCCTTTGCCGGACTTGCCTTGCTCACCCATGCCGGAATCCACAATTTCTGGACAGGAACATTCCCGCTGATGGCGCTGATGGGGCTCGGCATGGCGCTGGTCGTGTCGCCATTGTCGACGGCGATCATGACGGCGGTGGAAGACAAGGATACGGGTGCGGCCTCCGGCATCAACAATGCCGTCTCGCGCATCGGCGGTCTGATCGCGGTGGCGGCGATGGGTTCGCTCGCCGCCTGGGTCTACGCG
>NZ_RZRQ01000233.1:0-9568 GCF_003997785.1 Mesorhizobium sp. M7D.F.Ca.US.004.01.2.1
CCCCGTTGCTTCGCAGCGACCCTCCCCACGAGGGGGAGGGTGGGGAGCATTCTATCCGTCCAGCAATTCCCTGAGCGCCATGTGCTTGTAGGCGGCGACCAGCCTGTCGCCCTCCTGCCGCTCAACGGAAATCGCCAGCCGCATGGCGGCTTCGCCCATTTGCCAGACGAGGAACGCCGTGGTTTCCAGCGCCACTGGATCGGCTGCCGGCCGCAGCCGTTTCAGCACTGCGGTGAGGAATTCGGCGTTGGCCCGGCTGTCGGCGAGTTCGAGCTGGCGCAGCGCCTTGTCGGCCTGCGTGCCCGACCAGATATCCCGCATCACCGGCTCCGCCAGGAACAACCGGTAATAGATGTCGACCAGTTCCGAAAATGCCTGGCTCAAGCCTTCGGCGTCGCCGACGCCGGCAAGTGCCGCCGAGATGCAGGTCTGGCTCTCGGCGGTGTAGCGCTCGGCCAGTGCCCAGACGATCGCCCGCTTGTCTGGAAAGAACTGGTAGAGCGAACCGATCGACACCCCTGCCCGTTCGGCCACTTCACCCATGCGCATGGCATCGCTGCCTTGCTCGGCGATTAGCGCCGAGGCAGCGGCCAGCATGCGCTCGACCCGCTCGCGGCTGCGCTGCTGGCTGGGCGCCCGGCGCGGCGAAGCAATCTGCTCCTGAGGGGAAACCGGCGTGGCCGTGTCTTCCATGACTGACTCCAATGCCGGCAAATCGCTTGACTCGCAAAATACGAGGGTTTATCACGTTTTGCAAATATGAGGATTACTCATGTTTGCAAAACGGAGGAAACCACCATGAATGACACAATAACCAGCCCCATCCTGATCCTTGGCGGCACCGGCAAGACCGGCCGCCGTCTCGCCGAGCGGCTGACGGCGCACGGCCTGCCGGTACGGATCGGCTCGCGCTCCGGCAACCCGCGCTTCGACTGGGAAATCCCCGCGACCTGGGGGCCGGCCTTGCAAGGCGTGAGTGCCGTCTACATCAGCTACTACCCCGACATCGCCGTGCCGGGCGCCGCCGAAACCGTCGGCGCCTTCGCCAGGCTTGCGGTGGCCAATGGCGTCACCCGCCTGCTGTTGCTCTCCGGCCGCGGCGAGGCGGAAGCCCAGCGCGCCGAGGAGATGCTGAAAGCCTCGGGCGCTGACTGGACGATCCTGCGCTGCGCCTGGTTCTCACAGAATTTCAGCGAAGGTTTTCTCGTCGAGCCCTTGCTGGAAGGCGAAGTAGCCTTGCCGGTCAGCAATGTCGGCGAGCCGTTCGTCGATGTCGACGACATCGCCGAAGCCGCCTTCGTCGCGCTGACGGAGCCAGGCCATGTCGGCCAGCTCTATGAGCTGGCCGGACCACGGCTGCTGAGCTTCGCCGATGCGGTCGCCGAGATCGGCAAGGCCGCCGGCCGCGACATCCGTTTTGTCAGGATCCCGCATGACGAATTCACCGCCGCGATGGCCGCACATGAACTGCCGCCCGAAATCGCCTGGCTGCTCAACGAGCTGTTCACGCAAGTGCTCGACGGCCGCAACGAGTCCCTCACCGATGGCGTCCAGCGCGTGCTTGGCCGTGCGCCGAAAGACTTCTCCGCCTACGCAACCGAAACCGCCTCAACCGGCATTTGGAGCAACTGAGATGATCAAGCTTCTCCCCACCCTCACCATCATTGCCGCAATCGGCTCGGGCGTCGTCGGCGGCGTGTTTTTCGCCTTTTCCAACTTCGTCATGGCGGCGCTTGCCCGGCTGCCCGTCCCAAGCGGCATCGCCGCGATGAATTCTATCAACATCACGGTGATCACCCCGACCTTCATGACGGCGCTTTTCGGTACCGGCCTGCTCTGTCTGGTGCTTATCGCCGCCGCTATCATGGGCTGGAGCCAGTCCGGCTCGTACTGGTTGCTTGCCGGCGCGGTGATCTATGTGGTCGGCAACCCGATCGTGACCATGGTCTTCAATGTGCCGCTCAACGATGCGCTCGCCGCCGTCGACCCCGCCAGCAGCAATGGCGCCGCCGTGTGGGCGAACCATTTGAGCCAATGGGTGATGTGGAACCACGTCCGCACCATCACCGCCATCGTGGCGATGGCCTGCTTTATCTTCGCATTGCTCTAAGCGGTTTTACGAAACGCAAAGGACCCCGCTCAGGCGGGGTCCTTTTGCGTCTGGTCTTTCGACGTGTGACCCTTGCGGTCGGCATGGCCGAGATCGCGATCCGGGTCGATGACATCACGGACCAACTGCTTGAGCTTCGCCGCGTCCGGAAAGCCGCCGTCGCGCTTGCGGTCCCAGACAAGCGTGTCATTGCAGGAAATGGTGAAGATGCCGCCGGTGCCGGGCACCAGGGTGACCTCGCCCAGATCGGTGCCGAAGGTCGACAGAAGCTCCTGCGCCATCCAGCCGGCGCGCAACAGCCACTGGCACTGCGTGCAATAGGTGATGCGGATGGTGGGCAGAGGTTCCTCGCTCATGCCGCGCTGAGCTTAGCCATGGTCTCGTCGTCGACTTCGAAGTTGGCGTAGACGCTCTGCACGTCGTCGTCGTCCTCAAGCGTGGCGACCAGCTTCATCAGCGACTGTGCCCGCTCCTCGTCGACCGGAACATTGTTTTGCGGCCGCCAGATCGGCTTCACCGATTCAGCCTCGCCGAGCGCGCCTTCCAGCGCCTTCGACACTTCGCCGAGATTTTCGAAGGCGCAGTAGATCGTGTGGCCTTCCTCGTCCGACTCGACATCATCGGCGCCGGCTTCGATCGCCGCATCCATGATCTTGTCGGCGCTGCCCGCCGATGCCGGATAGTAGATCTCGCCGGCACGGTCCCACATGAACGACACCGAGCCGGTTTCACCCATCGCCCCGCCGGCCTTGGTGAAGGCGGCGCGCACATTCGAGGCCGAGCGGTTGCGGTTGTCGGTCAGGGCTTCGACAATGACGGCGACGCCGCCGGGACCATAGCCCTCATAGCGCACGGCTTCGTAGTTCTCGGCATCGCCCATCGAGGCCTTGTTGACGGCGCGCTGGATGTTGTCCTTCGGCATCGACACCGCCTTGGCGTTCTGGATCGCCAGCCGCAAACGCGGGTTCATCGATGGATCGGGCGTCCCGCTCTTGGCGGCGACGGTGATTTCGCGCGCCAGCTTGGAAAACATTTTCGACCGCACCGCATCCTGGCGGCCCTTGCGGTGCATGATGTTCTTGAACTGTGAATGGCCAGCCATGGCACCCCTGTCGTCTTCTCGGCTAGAGCATCCCGAAGCGAAGTGATCTCACCTCGTCTTCCGCAATGCCCGAATTCAAAATTTCAGAGCGTCCCAGGTGCAACTCGTGGAAGCACGGCGTTCTCTGTCGGAATGGCCGGCTTATAGATAAATCGGCTCAATTCGTCCAGCCGCACCGCACACGGGACGCCCGACATTGGCGGCTGCGAGCGCTCACGCCTCCAGATCGGACTTCAACCGGTCAATGATGCTGAGCGCATGGCCGGCATACTGGCTGATCCAGCGGTCGTGGATCTGCTTGATCGGCAGCGCGTTGAGATGGTTCCAGCGCTCGCGTCCGTCGCGCCGCGCGACAATCAGATCGGCCTCCTCCAGCACCTTAAGATGCAGCATCACGGTGCAGCGATCGATATCGGGAAAGGCCTTACACAGCATGCCGGTCGTCTTCGGCGTATCCTTCAGCTGATCCAGCATTTCGCGCCGGCGTGGATGCGCCAGCGCCTTGAAAACATTGTCGTCTTGCGATTGGCTTGACATGTTATGTTTCTATAACATATCGTTGAGCCAATCAAGGGAAGGAGCTGTGGATATGTCACTTGGATTCAAGGTTTCCGGCCGCATCGGCAAGCCGGTCGCCGACGTCTTCGACGCAGTCGTCAATCCGAGGAAGCTGAGCGGCTATTTTACCACGATCGGCGGCGCCAGCGCGCCGCTGGTGGCGGGTGCCGGCGTCGTCTGGTGGGGCAAGGTGCCGGTCGAGGTCGATGAAGTGGTCAAGGACAGCCGCATCGTGCTGCGCTGGGATGCCACCGACGCCGACGGCAAACCCGCCTACAAGACCCGTATCGAGATGAATTTCGAGCCGCTGGACGAAGGCGGCACCTTCGTCACCATCGCCGAGAGCGGTTGGCAGGAAGGCGCGGTCGGCCTGAAGAAGTCCTACCTCAATTGCGAGGGCTGGTCGCAGATGCTGGCCTGCATGAAGGCCTATGTCGAATACGGCATCAATTTGCGCGACGGCTACTACCGCAGCGAGATGAAGGGCGAACCCGCCAACGAGACCAATATCTGAGCGACCCCATATCTGAGCACCCAGGAAGGAAGATGGAGGCCTGCAATGACGAAAGTAACGCCATTCCTGATGTTCGAGGGCAAGGCCGAAGAGGCAATGACCCTCTATTGCGAGACCATTCCCGGCAGCAGCGTCCTTGACGTCACAAATTACGGCCCCGGCGAAGACGGTCCACAAGGAATGGTCAAGCTGGCACGGGTGTCGATCGCTGGCCTGGAAGTCCTGGTCTTCAACAGCCCCGTGCACCACGCCTTCACGTTCACGCCGTCGGTCTCGCTCTATGTGGACTGTTCCTCCGAAGACGAACTGAACCGCATTGTCGAGACACTGGCAAAGGACGGTGGGTTTCTGATGCCGCCCGACAATTACGGCTTCAGCCGCCGTTTCGCATGGCTCAACGACAGGTTCGGGGTCTCCTGGCAGGTCAATCTCGCATAACCAGCCCGGGCAAAGCCGACCAACAGCTGAAACGGAGCCAGCTATGACCACGAAAATCACCGGCGGCATCAACATCGCCATGAAGGTGCCGCCACACCAGTATGAGGCGACGATCGCCTTCTACCGCGACGTCGTCGGCCTGAAGCCATTCACAGACAAGGCGCCGGCAATCGGCTTCGAGCTTGGCCCCAACCGCCTGTGGATCGATGAGGCGCCGATGATGAGCCAGGCCGAGGTGTGGCTGGAACTCTTCACCGATGATTTCCCCATGGCCGCGGATCGTCTCGCCAAGGCGGGCGTCGTGCGTTGCGACGCCATCGAGCCCCTGGGCGAGGGCTTCCGTGGCGGCTGGATCACCAACCCAGCCAACATCGTTCACATGCTGCGCGAACCGGACGCCTGGTGAGCGCCAAGCCCCGAAAGGACAATCCGATGGAGATCCGCGAAACACCAACCGCCGAAGCCGGCATGCTGATCCGGCGACCTGTCCCTGAAGTGTTCGAGGCCATCGTCGATCCGGCCATCACCACGAAATTCTGGTTCACCCACGCCAGCGGGCGCCTGGACAGCGGCAAGGAGGTGCGATCGGAGTGGCGCATGTACGGGGTCTCGACGACGGTCGATGTCAGCGAGATCGTCGCGAACGAAAAGATCGTCATGCGGTGGAGCGATCCTCCGACCACCGTGGTCTGGACCTTCACCGAAATGCCGGATCAGACGACTTTTCTCGAAGTTCGCAACTTCGACTTCGCAGGCAATGGCGACGAGCAGGTGAAAGAGGCCATCGGCTCAACCGGCGGCTTCACGCTCGTGCTGGCCGGCGCCAAGGCCTGGCTGGAACAGGGCCTGACGCTTGGCCTGATCGGCGACCGTCAGCATTAGGCTAGCCCGATAGACCAGCCTCAGTGCCCGCCGCCCGATTTCGCCTTCTTGCGCCGCCGCGCCAGCATGTTGAGTCCCTCGACCAGTGCCGAAAAACCCATGGCGGCGTAGATGTAGCCCTTGGGCACATGGTAGCCCATGCCGTCGGCGATCAGCGTCATGCCGATCATCAGCAGGAAGCCCAACGCCAGCATGACGATGCTCGGGTTCTTGGCGATGAAATTGGCCAGCGGCCCGGCCGCCAGCATCATCACGCTCACCGCGACGATCACGGCGATGTACATGATGGCGATCTCGTCGGTCATGCCGACAGCGGTGATGATCGAATCGATCGAGAAGACCAGGTCGAGCAGCAGGATCTGGAAGATCGCGCCGGCAAGGCTGATCTGCAGCGTCTCACCCAGCATCGAGTCCTGGTGGTCGTCGGGGTCCACCGTGTGATGGATCTCCTTGGTCGCCTTCCAGACCAGGAACAGGCCGCCGGCGATGAGGATCAGGTCGCGCCAGGAAAAGCCATGGCCGAAGGCCGTGAACACCGGCGCCGTCAACTGGACGATGATCGAAATGGTGGCCAGCAGCACCAGCCGCATGATCAGCGCCGCCGAGATGCCGAGGCGGCGGGCGCGGGCCCTTTGCGCTTCCGGCAGCTTGTTGGTCAGGATCGAGATGAAGATCAGGTTGTCGATGCCGAGCACGATCTCCAGCACCACCAGCGTCAGCAACGCGACCCATGCCGTTGGGTCGGACACGAATTGAAAATGCGGCGCCAGAAATTCGATGAGCTGCATGGAGGTCGTCCCCTACGATCTAGAGCAGTGTCGCCGGCAGTTAGGTACTGCGCGCGCCTATATCAATGTCACGACCAGAAGGATGGCGCGGTTTCCTCCAGCCGCGGGCCGCGACGAAACGGCGCGATCCGCTCGGTGAGCCCCGTGCGGTCGGAAATATCGACGCCGACGCCGCACAATGTCGCCGGTCCGGTGGCTGCCTCGAAACGCCCTTTCGGCACTTTCGACAGGAAGCGGTTGAGTGGCTCCTCCTTGTCCATGCCGAGCGAGGAATCGTAGTCGCCGCACATGCCGGCATCGGACAGATAGCCGGTGCCGCCATTCAGGATCTGGTGGTCGGCGGTCGGCTGGTGCGTGTGAGTGCCGACGACGAGGCTGGCGCGGCCATCGACGAAATGCGCGAAGCACATCTTTTCCGAGGTCGCCTCGGCGTGGAAGTCGATGACCACGGCATCCGCCTGCTCGCCAAGCGGACAGGCGGCAAGCTCGCGTTCGCCGGCCTGGAACGGATCGTCGAGCTCGGGATGCATGAACACCCGGCCCATGATGTTGGCGACCAGCACGCGCGCGCCGCTCCTGGCAATGTAGACGCCGGAGCCGCGCCCGGGTGTGCCCTTGGGAAAATTGGAGGGGCGCAAAAAACGCTCTTCGCGCGGCGCGAAGGCCAACGCATCGCGCTGGTCCCAGACATGGTTTCCGGTGGTAACGACATCCGCACCGGCCGCGATGGTCTCGCGAAAGATATCTTCGGTGATGCCGAAACCGCCGGCGGCGTTCTCGCCATTGACGATGACGAAATCGAGTTTGAAGTCGGAGATCAGGCCGGGCAGCTGTTCCCACACCGCCGTCCGTCCCGTCTTGCCCACCATGTCACCGAGGAAGAGAAGTCTCATATGATCTCGCACCGAAGGTCAGCGAAAGCTGCATGACGCCAGTGAAAGATCATGCGTCCCTTGTACTTATCTACAATTTTGGCGCGAAGCGGCGCAACCCGCTCTCGGTGAGTATTTCCGGAATGATGACGTCGTGGTTCTCATCCGGCACCATTGCCACCTCCTGGCAATCGAAGGCGATGCCGACCAGCCGCGGCGGCTGGCCCTTGTCGACCAGCCTGCCGATGGCGCGGTCATAATAGCCGGCGCCGTAGCCGATGCGATGGCCGCGCGCATCGAAAGCGGCAAGCGGCACCAGCATCACCGCGGGGTCGAGCACCTCGGCCTCTTCATGCGGGCCGACGGTGCCGAAGCCCATTTCGACCATCGGCGCGCCACGCACCAGTTCGCGAAAAACGATGGTGGTCTTGTCGAGAATGGCCGGCAGGCAAAGCCGTGCGCCCTTTTCGCGCAAGGCAAACATCAGCGGCCTGACGTCGACTTCCGAGCGCATCGGCCAGAAACCGGAGACGATCTGGCCCGGCTCGATGTGGAGGTGATCGCGTGCGGTCTCGGCCATTTCAAGCGCGACCTCCACCCGCCAGAATTCATCGAGTGCGTCGCGGCGCCCGAGTGCCTCGCGGCGAAGCTGCTTTTTCAGGTCTTTGGGAGAGGTCATGCGGCCAGGGTAGAAAAGGTCAGAGCGGGATGAAGCGTTGGGAGCGACGTTTTCCACCGCATCGTCCACCGAAATGCGTGGACGCGTGGCAATAAGTGACGATCCACACAACCGGTGGAGAGAGCGATCCCGGGAACCTACAAAGTAGGTGGGCGCCGTGTGAGAAAACCCACGGGTCTTCCCAGGGACAGCTCCCTAAGGATCGTTAAGGCCCCGGGGAAAATGTTCTCCTGCCGGGAAGCACAGACCGTCCCAGCCAATATAGGCTGCCGGTCGACTAAGCGCCAGTGAGACTGGCAGATGTTTCCATCGCGGGTTTCAAGTCTTTCGTGGCGGTGGGTGCGCCCTTGCACAGGCTGAGCCGCGTCCTTACGGTCGCGATGACCAACCGAGGAGCAAGAATGCGTTTCGAAGGCACGGCGGCCTATGTCGCCGACAAGGATCTGATGGTGGCCGTCAACGCGGCGATCGCACTGGAACGGCCCTTGCTGGTCAAGGGTGAGCCCGGCACCGGCAAGACGGAACTCGCCCGCCAGGTGGCGTCAGCACTTGGCCTCGACCTCATCGAATGGCACGTCAAGTCGACCACCAGGGCGCAGCAGGGCCTTTACGAATATGACGCCGTCTCGCGCCTGCGCGACAGCCAGCTTGGTGATATCAGGTTCAACGACATCAGGAACTACATCAAGCGCGGCAAATTGTGGGAGGCGTTCGCGGCCGGTAGGAAGGTCGTGCTTCTGATCGACGAGATCGACAAGGCCGATATCGAATTCCCCAACGATCTCCTGCAGGAACTCGATCGCATGGAGTTCTTCGTCTACGAGACCGGCGAGACGATCCGCGCCGCCGTCAGGCCGATCGTCATCATCACCTCCAACAACGAGAAGGAGCTTCCGGACGCCTTCCTGCGCCGCTGCTTCTTCCACTACATCCGCTTTCCCGACGTCGACACGCTGCATAAAATCGTCGACGTCCACTATCCCGGCATCAAGCAGAACCTGGTTCGGGCAGCGCTCACCCAATTCTACGAGATCCGCGATGTGCCGGGGCTGAAGAAGAAGCCGTCGACCTCCGAGGCGCTCGACTGGATAAGGCTGCTGGTCGCCGACGACATCGCGCCCGAGGATTTGCGCGCCGATCCGAAGAACGCCCTGCCCAAGCTGCATGGCGCTCTCCTGAAGAACGAGCAGGACGTGCACCTGTTCGAGCGGCTGGCCTTCATGGCCAGAAGGCAGGGATGAAGAGCGGTTCGCGCATGATCTCTGGACCGCAACAACACGGCCTCTGACGCCGAGCTGGAAGGCCGGTTGCTACGAGCGGGCCTCGCCCGCAGTCTGAGCGGAACCATGCCCGCTCTGCTCTTGCGGCGCGTCGGTCTTGGCGCCGAAGATGATGAAGCTGATGACGGCAAGAGCGAGAACGCCGATCCCGCAATAGAGCATGACCCAGCCAAAACCGTTGACCAGGGCGGCATGCGCGATGGCGCCGGATGGGTCGAGGGTCGCGAGCCTGGGCGAATATTGCGTCAAGCCATCGAGATTTCCGGTGGCGATCTTTTCCGCTAGTGCACCCAGTTCATTCGGGTCGAAGGCCCCGTCAAACGCGTTCCGCAGATAAGAGACTAT
>NZ_RZRQ01000234.1:0-9511 GCF_003997785.1 Mesorhizobium sp. M7D.F.Ca.US.004.01.2.1
ATCGGGAGATAGATGCCCACCCGTCAGTCTCGATCAGTTCTGCCTGTCGGCGAATGCAACCGTTGCGGGCATCTTGGACCGACAAGCCAATTCGTTCTTGCGCCGGAGGTGCTGCGAAGTCAAACCGCGCCACGCCGCCGAAACAAAAAACATCTCAATCAGTTAACAGGCAAATGTGTGGCAAGGGCGTCGTGGAAGCGACGCCTCTGCCGTTATTTGCGCGCCAGCAGCGCCTTGACCAGTTTTTCATCGACTTCACCGGTCGCCGCCATCTTGTTGTCGGTCTGGAAAGCCATGATCGCGGTCTTCGTCTTCTGGCCCATCTTGCCGTCGGCGCCGCCGGCGTCGTAGCCGTTCTTGTTGAGAATGCGCTGGATGTTCTCGACGGCCTTCTTCATGTCGATGCTGGCGGTCGTCTGCGGTGCGCCGTCCTGCCAGGATTCGGGAATGTCGGCCGAATTGGCTGCCGCATCCAGCGGCTTGGCCTTCCACAGTTCGGCCGCAGCGCGGGCGCGTTCGAGCTGCTCGGGCCGCAGCGCATTGGCGATCTCGTCGCGCTTGGCTGCGGCATCCTTGTCGCCGGTCTTGGCGACGAGCGCGAACCATTTGTAGGACTCTTCGAGGTTCTGCTTCATGCCGACGCCCTTGGCGGCGAGGATGCCGAGATTGAACTGGCTGTCCTTGACGCCGACGTCGGCCGCCGCCTGGAACCAGTGCGCGGCCGATTCATTGTCGGTCACGCCGTCAGCGGCCATGGCGAACAGCACGGCCAGATTGTGCATGCCGCTGGCGTTGCCCTGCGCCGCGGAAAGTTGGTACCAGGTCTTCGCCTTCTTGATGTCGCGTGCGACGCCGATGCCCTTTTCGTAGAAATTGCCGATGCGGTATTCGGCCGGCGCGAAGCCGAGTTCCGCCGACTTCTCGTACCATTTGGCCGCTGCCGCCATGTCTTCCTTGACGCCGCGCGACTCGGCATAGCGCGAGCCGATCTCGAACAGCGCCTTGGCATCGCCGCCGGCGGCGGCATCGCGCAAGGCGACCGGGCCGGCGTCAGCGGGAATATCGAACTTTGCCGTCGCCGCCGCCGGCGAAGCGTCCGCTGGCGCAACCGCGCCCGTGGTGTCCTTGGCGGCGGTCGGCTGAACCGCCATCGGCTGGGTGTCGGCATCTGTTGCTTCAGCCGAGGCCGCAGCAGCCGGGGCAGGCACAGCAGAGGCTATGGTGCCGGACGCCGCCGCGTTCGCATCGGCGGGCGCAGCCGAAGCGAGCGGTGCAGGAGCCGGCTGGGCTGGCGGCGCGGCATCCATCGACGGCTCGGCGCCTGGCGGCGTGGCCATCGGGGTTTGCGATGCCATATCGTCCTTGGTCAGCGGGTCGGACGGTTCGGCCTGTCTGACGACACGGTCCGGCGCGCTTTCTGCTGCCGGAAGCTGGATGTCTGTCTTTGGCTGGCCAGCGGCGTCGAATGAGGCGGTTTTCACCGGCTGCGAGGCGACGATCGGCGCGACGTCGTTGCTCGCCATCTGTGCGGGATCGGCGAAGAAGGCCTTGCCCAGTTGCAAGGCGCCCAGCGCCAGCAAGATCGCGGTCGTCCCCATCAGGATCGGCTTGCGCCGTGCCTTGAGCAGGTCGCCGATCCGTAGCGCCTTTACCGGTCCGGTCACCGTCGACTGGCGCTTCAGTGCATCGGCCTCGGCGGCCGCAGCCTGCGCCGCGCGCCGGGCCGCGGCGATGAAATCCGATTTCGCGGCATCGGTGTCGCTGGGCTTGGCCGGCTGGCCGCGCTCGTCACGCACGCGTTTCATGATGGCATTAAGGTCAGGTGCGCCGGAGCCGGGCTCCAGCGGCCGGTTGGCCATTTTCGGATCGAGCGGCTCGTCGAGATCGACGCTCGGTATTGGGGCACTCGGCGCCGAGCCGGCCAGTGGCGGAATGTCCGCCTCCTTCTTGCCCTTGAAGGCGCGGGCCAGCCCGCCGAACATCGATCTGCGGCCGCCCGCCTGTTCGTTCTTCTCGACAATCGCGTCGGAGCCGAGAGCAGCCATGGCCGCAGCCGCTGCGGCTTCGGCTGGCGTGCGCGTCCCCATACCCAAGTCGCTACGCAGACCCATGTCGCTACGTGCACTTAGGTCGCTACGAGCGCCCGGCTCATTGCGCAGGATGGCGGCAGCGCGGCCATCGAGATCGGCCATGTCCCCAGTCAATGGCAGAGGCTGATCGATATCCATCGACGGCGCGTCGACGGCCATCTTGGGTCGCCGTGCACCGCGCCAGTTGCTCGGCTCGACCGGTGCCGCATCCAGCAGTTCGCTCATCGCCTCGACCGGCTCGCCGGGTTCGAGCGAACCCAGCCGGTCGACGATCTTGAGCAACGTGTCGTGGATGGCCTCGAATGTTCTCGAATTGCGCTCGTCGGAGCGCCGTGTCAGCGTTTCAAGCGTCTTCAAATCCTGGGCGAGGCCGGAAACGGCGGTCGTATTGGCGCTCGAACCAGCCAGCGATTGCACCGCGTTCTCGGCCGCTTCGCGCGCCGCGCCAAGGATGGAATCGCGGGTTCCAGCCAGCGACTTTTCAATTTCGTTGAGACGCGGGCTGATGTCCTCGAATTCCGGCAGCGGCGTGCTGGGCTTGGAAAGATGGGCGGACAGGCCGGCGACCTGCGCCTCCAGACTGCGGATCAGCGCAGGATCGATGCCGGCCACCTGCGCGGCCGATGCGTCCAGCCGGCTTGAAATGTCTTCGAGCCGGCTTTCTAGGCCGCGGATCGCTGCTTCGCCCGCGGGATCGGGAACACGTGTTTCCATGCGCTTGGCCAGCGCGGTGAAGCGGGCATCGATGGCTTCCATGATGCCGGCGCTGTCGACCTGCGGCATGCGCTGGTCGAGCCTGTCGGCAACTTCGTCCAGCCGGCGTTCGAGATCGCGGAACAGCATGTTGCCCTGTTCGATAGCGTCACCCTGGCGGCGCTCCATCATGCCCGACAGCACGTCGAAGCGCTGCTCCAGCCCGTGGAAGATGTAGTCGGCGTCGGGCATGGCGGGTGCCTGGTCGATCTTGTCGGCAATGAGCGTGATCTGCTTGGCCAGGCGCTCCATCGCCTGCTCGGGCAGGTTGGCGCGGCCGGCGAGCTCGTCGACCCGGCTCGACAGCGTACCCAGCCGGTCCATGACCGCGTTGCCGGGACGATCCTGCGCCACTTCCTCGATCTGGCTGGCAAGCGAGTCGATCCGCTTCTCGATGCGCTCGAAAGCCTCGTGGTCGAATGAATTGGCTTGCGCCGCGACCGTCGATGCAACGATGGCGCGGGAAATCTCGTCCAGCCGCTCGTCGATCATGCCAAGCGTGTCGCTGCCGCGATTGTCCTGCTGGCTGGCGAAATGGTCGACGGCGCCGGCGAGCGTGCGCACCTTTTCCTCGAGCGAGCGCAGCGACAGCGATTCCGGCAGGTTGTTGACGGCATTGCTGATCTGCTCCAGCCGGTCGGTCAGCATTGAAAGGCCCGGGTCGTTCGAGCGCTTGCGCTGGTCGGCGTCGACGCGGTCCTCGAAAGCCGTCCAGCGGCGATCGAAATCGTCCCAGCGGCGGTCGACCTTTTGCACGCTCTCTTCGCGCGCCAGCGTCTCGAGCGCGGCTTTGACCTGTTCGAGCTCGAGTCGCAGCATGTTGACGCTTCTGTCGTCGCTCTTCTCGGCCAGCGTCTGGATGGCGCCGGAAAGTCGTTCGAATTCAAGACCGAGCTCGGCGCTGCCCTTGGCCGAAGCACCGGGCCTGGCGCCCGACTGGAAAGCCCGCTCGATGTCCTTGCGCAGCGCTTCGAATTCGCGCTGCAGCCCTGATGTCATCTGGTGGCGCAATTCCTCGCGCATGCCGCGCAACTCGCCGGCGATCTTGCCGACCATAGCCACGCCGTCCTCCTGGCCGCGCACGCGATCGATGTCGCGGGCAATGGCCTGGTAAGCGGTGGCTCCTTGCATCGGGCTTTTCGGGCGCGGCGCCGGCTGCGGATCCTCATACCAGCGCTGCTGGCCAGTGGGTCGGGCGGCGGGATAGCGCGCATCGGCGCCATATTGGCGAGGATCGGGTTGGCGGAGATCGGGACGTGCCATCGGATCCTCGCGCGTCCGCTCAAGCCGCTGCTCCAGCGTCTCCAGCGACTGGTTCAACTGCTCGAGCGTGGTCTGCGGCCTGCGCTGCCTGCCGGCGTTGAGTGTATCGAGATAGGACCGCTTGCTGTTCATAGGTGCGTCCGTCTTTCAGAATGGCTGGCTCGTGGCCAGTTCCCCCAAGTCCCTGCCGGAACGAAGGCGACCTGCGGCTATGCCGCGGCGGAAGACGAGCTTCCCGGGTTCTCACCCGCGCTCCGAAAAACCGTGAAAAATTCGATACAGGATAAACACGGGTAGCCGACGTGCCCACATTTCCCCCAACGTGGTAAACAACGCGTTAACCAAACTTAAGAAGTTGCAAGGAAGTTGGCTGCCGGCTTGACGGTGCGGCATAAAGCTCAGCCCGCAGAACGCCCTTGCGTCATGAGGCGGCTATCGGTATAGAATTGACGTAAACGTAAAAGGCGCATTCGAGCGTGCTATTTTGCGATTTGTTTGTTGAAACCACGACTGGAAGCAAGCCCCCGCTTCCAGTCAGGCGACGCACGGTCCAGGACCGCGACGCCACCAGACGGGGAAAGCCAGTGACCATGAAGCTTATCTCGGCCGGCGAGACCGCGGCCAATACCAATATGTCTGTCGAAACCGGCGAGGACCTTGTCCGCATCGGCGAGATGGCGAAGAAATACGGAGTGACGCTGCGCACGCTGCGTTTCTACGAAGACAAGGGCCTGCTCAACCCGCAGCGTGACGGTTCGACCCGTCTCTACACACGCCGTGACAAGGCCCGGCTGAAACTGATCCTGCTTGGCCGCAAGGTCGGGTTCTCGCTGCGCGACGTCAAGCAGATGATGGATCTCTACGATCCGACCGGTTCCAACACCAAGCAGCTCAAGCTCGCGCTGGACAAGTCGGAAAAGCAGCTTGCCCGCCTGCAGAAGCAGCGGGCGCTGATCGACGATGCCATCAACGAGCTAAGTGGCTCGATGTCGGCGGTGCGCCGAATGCTGACCGAGCGGTCGGCGCCGCAGGCGAGCGCCGCGAGCTAAGTCATCTACTGATTGCCTGACTATCAAGCCGCGTGGCACTGCCGCGCGGCTTTTCGTTGTCCTGACCCCACCAATATAGCCTTCGGCGCTGGCTTGCGCGACGTCGCGCCGCTACGCTCATTGCCGCAATGGGCGGGAAATCTTGTCGCATCGAAAAAATTGACGTTTACGCAAACGTCAATTTTTGCTATCCCGCTCCCAATATGGGTCCGCATGCCGCCCCTGGCTTATCTTCGGGGCATTCGGACCGGGTTTGCAGGGTGGAGAAAAAGCATGCCAACATACAGGGCTCCGGTCCAGGATACGCTGTTCGTGCTCAACGAGGTGCTGGGTTATCAGCGCTATTCGAACCTTCCCGGATTTTCCGACGCCACGCCCGATGTGCTCGAGGCGATCCTCGCCGAAGGCGCCAAGCTCGCCGAAAACGTCATGCAGCCGCTGAACCGTGTCGGCGACATGGAAGGCTGCGTGCGTCATGACGATGGCTCGGTGACCACGCCGAAAGGCTTCAAGGAGGCCTTCGACCAGTATCGCGAGGGCGGCTGGATGGGATTGGCCGCGCCGGTCGAGTTCGGCGGTCAGGGCCTGCCCTATGCCGTGCACACCGCCGTCGCCGAATATATGGTCTCGGCCAACATGTCGCTGATGATGTATCCGGGCCTGACGCAAGGTGCGATCGCGGCGATCATCACCCATGGCACCGACGAGCAGAAGGCGAAGTGGCTGCCCAGGATGATCGAGGGTGCCTGGACCGGCACCATGAACCTGACCGAGCCGCATTGCGGCACCGATCTCGGCCTGTTGCGCACCAAGGCGGTGCCGAACGGCGATGGCACCTACAAGATTTCAGGCCAGAAGATCTTCATCTCGGCCGGCGAACACGACATGTCGGACAACATCGTCCATCTGGTGCTGGCCCGCATTGAGGGCGCGCCGGAAGGCGTCAAGGGCATCTCGCTGTTCATCGTACCGAAGCTCATGCTCGACGCATCGGGCAATCCGGGCGCCAGGAACACCGTCTCCTGCGGCTCGATCGAGGAGAAGATGGGCATCCACGGCAATTCGACCTGCGTCATGAACTATGACGAGGCGCAAGGCACGCTGCTCGGCGAGGCCAATGGCGGCCTCAAGGCGATGTTCACGATGATGAACGAGGCACGCCTCGGCGTCGGCCTGCAGGGGCTGTCGCTGTCGGAGATCGCCTATCAGAACGCCGTCGCCTACGCCAAGGACCGCTTGCAGGGCCGTTCATTGTCGGGGCCGAAGGCGCCGGACAAGAAGGCCGACCCGATCATCGTCCATCCCGACATCCGCCGCAGTCTGATGACCATGAAGGCGTTCAACGAGGCCGGCCGCGCGCTGGCGCTGTGGACCGCGATCAAGTCCGACATCGCCCACCGCTCCGGTGATGACAAGGACCGCCAGGCCGCCGACGACTACACCGGCCTGATGACGCCGGTGGTCAAGGGCGTGCTCACCGACAAGGGGTTCGACCACGCCGTCATGGCGCAGCAGGTGTTCGGCGGTCACGGCTACATCGAAGAGCATGGCATGAGCCAGTTCGTGCGCGATGCCCGCATCGCCATGATCTATGAAGGCGCCAACGGCATCCAGGCGCTCGACCTCGTCGGCCGCAAGCTCGGCCTGAATGGCGGCCGCGCCGTGCAGGCCTTCTTCAAGGAGGTCGGTGAGTTCTGCGAGGAGAGCCGCTCCGACGAGAAGATGGCGCCGTTCACAAAGGCCTTGAAGAAGGGTCTCAACGATCTGCAGGCGGCGACCATGTGGCTGGTGCAGAACGGCATGGCCAAGCCCGACAATGCGGGCGCCGCCTCGACCGACTACATGCATCTCTTCGGCCTGGTGGCGCTGGGCTACATGTGGGCGCAGATGGCCAAAGCGGCACTTGGCAAGACGGGCGCCAACGGTTCCCAGTCCTTCTACGACAACAAGGTTGTGACGGGGCGCTTCTTCATGGAGCGGATCATGCCGGAGACGTCGGCGCACCTCGCCCGGATCTCGAGTGGTGCGGACACGCTAATGGCCCTGCCGGCGGAAGCGTTCTAAAGATGGTTCCCCTCCCCCTTGAGGGGAGGGTGGCCCGGAGGGCCGGGTGGGGTCCTGCGTGAAGTGCGCCGACCTCAACTCTAACGATGTGCTCTGGGAGGAGTATCATACCAACATGACCAGCCCCGCCGAAATCCTGAACCTCCCCAAGCCCGCCTGGGCGGCGGACGAGGTCGGCATGCTCTACGACATGGCGCACCGCTTCATGTCGGAGGAGATCGCGCCGCGCTACGACGAGTTCGAGAAGAACGAGATGGTCGACCGCGAGAGCTGGCTGAAGGCCGGTGCGGCTGGTCTGCTCTGCGCCTCTATGCCAGAGGAATATGGCGGCTCCGGCGGTACCTTCGCGCATGAGAGCGCCATCATCGAGGCCATCGGCCATGTCGGCGTCGATGGTTTCGGCATCGGCCTGCACAATTCGATCGTCGCCCCTTACATCCTCCATTACGGCTCCGAGGAGCAGAAGAAGAAATGGCTGCCGAAGCTGGCGACCGGCGAGCTGATCGGCGCGATCGCCATGACCGAGCCCGGCGCGGGCTCCGACCTGCAGGGCGTCAAGACGCGCGCCGAAAAGGATGGCAACCAGTACAAGATCAATGGTTCCAAGACCTTCATCACCAACGGCCAGCTCGCGAACTTCATCATCGTCGTCACCAAGACCGATCCGGAGAAGGGCGCCAAGGGCACGTCGCTGATCGTCGTCGAGACCGATGAGGTCGAAGGCTTCCAGCGCGGCCGCAACCTCGACAAGATCGGCTTGAAGGCCAACGACACGTCGGAGCTGTTCTTCAACGACATGCGTGTGCCGACCTCCAACCTGCTCGGCCACGAGGAAGGGCAAGGTTTCGTCCAGCTGATGCAGCAATTGCCGCAGGAGCGGCTGCAGATCGGCACCGGCGCCATTGCCATGATCGAGCGGGCGCTGGCGCTGACCATCGACTACGTCAAGGAGCGCAAGGCGTTCGGCAAGGCGATCATCGATTTCCAGAACACCCAGTTCAAGCTGGCCGAACTCAAGACCGAGGCCACCATCGGCCGCGTCTTCTATAATGATTGCGTTACCCGCCACATTGCCGGCGGCCTCGATCCCGTGACCGCGTCGATGGCCAAGTACTGGCTCAGCGACCTGCAGGGAAAAGTCGTCGACGAATGCCTTCAACTGCATGGCGGCTATGGCTACATGAATGAATATCCGATCGCCCGCATGTTCCGCGACGCTCGCGTCCAACGCATCTACGGCGGCACCAACGAGATCATGAAATTGCTGATCGGACGCTCGCTCTAATGCATGTCGCTCAAAAGTGGTCCCGGTTTTGGGGGATCGACATGCATCAGTTTAAAGTCGTTCGATAAACCCAAGGAGCAAAACGATGGCCGAAGCTTATGTCTATGACGCCGTGCGCACGCCGCGCGGCAAGGGCAAGAAGGACGGATCGCTGCACGAGGTGCCGGCGGTGCGGCTTGCCGCCAAGACGCTCGAGTCGCTGCGCGACCGCAATGGGCTGGATACCGGCACTGTCGACGACATCATCTTCGGCTGCGTCGATCCGGTCGGCGAGGCGGGTTCGGTCATTCCGCGCGCCGCAGCCTTCGAGGCCGGCTACGACACCAAGGCGCCCGGCATGCAGATCTCGCGCTTCTGTGCTTCCGGGCTCGACGCCATCAATCTCGGCGCCGCCAAGATCGCGCAGGGCGCCGATGAGATCGTCATCGCCGGCGGCGTCGAATCGATGTCGCGCGTCGGCATGGGCGCCTCGGGCGGTGCCTGGTTTATGGACCCGTCCGTCGGCCTGCCCGGCTGGTTCGTGCCGCAAGGCATCTCGGCCGATCTGATCGCCACCAAATACGGCTTCTCCCGCGACGACGTCGACGCCTATGCGGTCGAGAGCCAGAAGCGTGCCGCCAAATCCTGGGCCGATGGCCGCTTCAAGAAGTCCGTCATCCCGATCAAGGACCAGAACGGCCTGACCATCCTCGACCATGACGAGCATATGCGGCCATCGACCGACATGCAGTCGCTGGCCTCGCTCAACCCGTCCTTCGTCATGCCTGGCGAAATGGGCGGCTTCGATGCGGTCGCAGTGCAGAAGCATCCCGAGGTGGAAGAGGTCAATCACGTCCACCATGCCGGCAATTCGTCCGGCATCGTCGATGGCGCGGCGGCCGTGCTGCTCGGTTCGAAGAAGGCTGGCAAGGCGATGGGGCTGAAGCCCCGCGCCCGCATCCGCACCTTCGCCAATATCGGCTCCGAGCCGGTGCTGATGCTGACCGGTCCGGTCGACGTCACCGAGA
>NZ_RZRQ01000235.1:0-9443 GCF_003997785.1 Mesorhizobium sp. M7D.F.Ca.US.004.01.2.1
GGGCAAGCCAACGATGCCGCATTTGAAACCCATTTTTGTCCGGTCCTATCGGGAAAATAGAAATTTGAACAGGGCTATGGGCGATAGGGGTGATCAACGTCAAGCCCTGTGGCGCCGATCCCGCTCAGTCCTTGCCGCCGAACAGCTTCTTCAGCATGGCGGCCATCGGGCCGGATTCCGGCAGCTTGGTGGGTGCCTGCTGCGGCCGTGCCTGGCGGATGTGACTTTGGGCTTTCTGGCTCTGCACCTTTGGCGCCTTGGGGGGCGGGCGGTCGTCATCGCCGGTCGGCACCAGCTTGTCGCGCAAGGCCAGCGTCACGCGGTTCATGAAGGAATTGTCGTCGCCCTTGGCCAGCAATCCGGCATCGCCGGCGATGGCGTCGAGCAGGACATCCAGCCATTCGCGGTCAGCCTTGGCAAAATCGCCAAGCACATGGCCATGCACCATTTCCTTGACGCCGGGATGGCCAACGCCGATGCGCACGCGGCGGTAGGCGTTGCCGACATGCTGGTCGAGCGAGCGAATGCCATTGTGGCCGCCGGAGCCGCCACCGACCTTCACCCGCAGCTTGCCGGCGGCAAGGTCGATCTCGTCATAGAAGACGGTGAGCGCCTCGGGGCCGAGCTTGTAGAAGCGCAGTGCTTCGCCGACCGACTGGCCGGACAGGTTCATGAAGGTCTGCGGCTTGATCAGGACGATCTTTTCGCCGTCGAGCGTGCCCTCGGCGATCAGGCCCTGGAATTTCTTCGACCAAGGCGAAAAGGAATGGCGGCGGGCGATTGCGTCCGCCGCCATGAAACCGACATTGTGTCGATTGTTGGCATATTTCGCGCCCGGATTGCCGAGGCCTGCAAAGACAAGCATCGTCTGCTCCGGGCGGAAAGAGTTACTTCTCTTCGGCGGCAGGAGCCGCTTCAGGTGCAGCCACTTCAGCCGTCTCTTCCGTCTCCGGCTTCATCGCCGACGAACCGGCAATGGTCGCGATGGTGAAGTCGCGGTCGGAGATCACAGGCTTCACACCGGCCGGCAGCGTAACCGCCGAGATGTGGATCGAGTCGCCAATGTTGGCGCCGGTGAGATCGACGGTGATGAATTCCGGGATCGCATTGGCCGGGCAGTGGAACTCGACTTCGTGACGCACGATGTTGAGCACGCCGCCGCGCTTGATGCCGGGCGACTTGTCCTCGTTGATGAAGTGGACAGGCACGTCGACATTGACCTGGGTGTCCTTGCCGATGCGCAGGAAGTCGACATGGACAGGGAAATCCTTGACCGGGTCGAGCTGGAAGTCCTTTGGCAGGACCTGAATCTTCTTGCCGTCGACATCGATCGTGGCGATCGTGGTCAGGAACCCGCCGCCATGGATCTTGTAGTAGATGTCCTTGTAGGTGAGCGCGATAGCCAGGGGAGGCTGCTTGTCACCATAGATTACTGCAGGCACTTTACCGTTGCGGCGAACTGCACGGGCGGACCCCTTACCGACCTGTTCGCGTGCTTCGGCCTTGAGCTCGTAAGTGTCGTGGCTCATGGCATTTCCTTTCGGTTTGTTCTGGAGCGCTCACGGTTGGCAGAGTGCCTGGACCGTAAACGTCGAAAGCCGCCGGGTGAGGCGGCCTTCCGCCGCGTTGCCTCCAAGGGTGTCTACGCGGGTGGCGGCTCTATAGCGGAAGGCGGCCGGACGTGCAAGCCAAAGGCATGTCCGCCGGCGCGCAGCCCAGGCGGGTGCTATCCGCGCTTTTCGATGACGGCATAGAGGACGTTGTGGTTCTCGCCAAAGAACACTTGCGCCTCGACGGTGTTGCGGTCGACGCTGGCATTGACGATGTTCCACATGTCGACCTCCGACCGCAGCAGCAACACCCAGTCCATGAACGTCTCCCGGTACCCGGCGTCAGGGGTGCCCTCGGCGTAGTTCGCGAACAGGAATGTTCCGTTCGGCTTCAACATCTGCAGGCACGTTTTCGTGAGTTTCACGGCGACGTTGTGCTGGAGGTAGTCGTAAAGGCCGGAGGCGTAGATGAAGTCGAACTTGCCGAGCTTGTGGCCCCTCGTGAGCACGGTTCGCACCGAGCCGTCGATGGCTTCGACCGCGGTGCCCTGGAAGTCGCGCGCGATCAACCCAACGCTCTGGGGATCCTGATCGAGCGCAACCCAACGCTTGAGGCGCCCCTCCGCCAGGGCGACCGAGCGGTTGGCCTCCCGCAAGTGGCCGGCCGCTATCGCCAGGACCTCGGTTTGCGGCCCGCTCTTGGCCGCAATCTCATCGACATATCGGGTCAGGAGGTCGCGTCGTTCCCGTGCAGCGACGCATGACGGTACGTTCTGGGTATGGCTATAGAGTGCCTTGCCGATCTCCGAGGCGTTCGCCACGCTCTCTGCCACATGCGGATCGCAATAGATGTAGTCGAGCAGTTGCGCGTCGCCGGAATAGCCCCTGGGCTTGCTGAAGGACCAGTGCGTCAGCGGATCCTCGAGGAAATACTCCAGGATCGGGTGGTTCTGCGCCACCGGTATCAGTGCATGCCAAACGTCGGGATGAACCTTGGAACGCAGCGCGTTGAGGTACGACAGAAGGCGACGAACGATCTCGGCGGGATCCTTGCTTTGTTCGACCTGCTGGTGTGTCGCGTTGAGAATGATCGCGAGCTCCGCGCGAGCGGTTTCGAAGGCTTCGCCATGATGCTCGAGCTTTCCTCGAGGGAGATTGCCGGCGATCATCTCAGCGGTGATCAGGCTTTGGCCATCGAATACAGTTTGCACACCGGAACTCCATAGTTAACAGTCGGTTAACTTATTGCGTAGAATGCTCCATTTGCCAATGATGGCGCGAGTGCATTTTAGCGGTATGATTAATTTCCCGCTAACTATCTTTATTCATTGCACATCTTCCGGGCCGGATTCCGGGTTCGAGTTAACGGAAACTTGTCTTGCGTGATTGCATTTGTGTGCGAGGCGTCGCAATCGCTGTCGCGTCCCAGGGAGTCGGCCTGCGTGGGGGCAGAAACTAGAAATGAGTTCGGAGCCGAAAATCCCCTTCAAACGGGGTTTGCTGTGATGAGCGATCACGCGTCATCCGCATTGGCTGATACGGCTCATGGGGAGCCTTACGAACCGCGCTACGAACTGGGGGCCGACGAGCTCCGCGCCCTTTACCGCACGGAAGCCCATGCGACGCGAAGAGGGGAAGCCCGGCCAGGGCTTTGGATCGCCGTTGCCATCTATCTCTTGTTTTCGGCAACGGATCTTCTGCTGATACCAGATGTGGCCGTCTATACGATCACGGCGCGCTTCGCGGTCGGACTGACCGCGCTTTTGATCCTGGAAGCACAGCTTCGCCGGAGGGTTGCAACGCAATGGCTTGACGTGACTTGCGCTGGAGCTATCATTTTTGGCTATGTCGGTTGGCTCTGCCCTGCGGTTTTCGGTGCGGACAAGGAAAGCGTCTCCTACTATATGGTCTTCGGCACCATCTTCATGATGAGCGCCAATCTTTTCTTTACGTTCAATTTTAAACTTTCAATAGTAACTTCTGCAATAATTTTATGTATACTTTATATCGTAAATTACTTCGTACCTTCTACTCTAACTTACAAAATGGTATTCGGGTCTTTCTACGTTTCTTGTTTCACGTTCACCTCGTATGTGAACTGGAAACTGAATGAGGAACGCTACAACGTCTTCCTGAACGCCCTGGAAGCCAGGATCCAGCACAACGAGGCGACCGAACGCGGCAAGGCCCTGCTGAGACTGTCGCGGACCGATCCACTTACGGGTTTGGAGAACCGGCGGGCGATCGACGAGAAGCTGCGAGACTACTGGAGCGACTGGCAAAGGGTTGGCACCAGTTTTGGGGCGATCCTTATCGACGTGGACTTCTTCAAGAAGTTCAATGACTGCTACGGCCATCAGGAAGGCGACCGCTGCCTGATCCATGTCGCCAATGCGCTTAGCGATATGATCAAGCAGTACAATGGCTCCATCGGCCGCTATGGCGGTGAAGAGTTCATCGTCCTGGCTCGCATGGAGAAAAAAGAGCAGATCCTGGACATAGCGGAAGCCATTTGCAGCACGGTGGAGAACTTGGCGCTTACCCATGAGCTGCGGCGCGACGGCGTCTCGATTGTGACAGTGAGCGTTGGCGCCGCGTTCACCAGGACGCAGACCGGCGCCAAGCTGGAGAAGATCATCCATGAGGCCGATCGCGCGCTCTATCTGGCAAAAGCCGGTGGCCGAAACTGTGCCCGGCTGTTCGACCCAACCGATCCTCAGAGCAGCGACGAGAGTGAGAACATTGCGGCTTTGCTGAAGATCGCGATCGGCCAGAATCTCGTTTCACTCGTTTATCAGCCTATCCAGGATGTCAAAACGGACCGGGTTGAAGCCGTAGAGGCTCTGATGCGCCTCAAAATGCTGGACGGCACATCGGTTCCGCCGAGCCTGTTCATTCCCGTCGCCGAACGAACCGGCGCGATCCTGGAACTCGGGCGCTGGGCCATAAGGACAGTGTGCGCCGAGCTCCTGGCGGACGACCACGTCCGTGTCGTCAGTGTCAACGTCTCTCCAATCCAGCTCAAGACACCGGGCTTCGCAACGTCCGTCGCGACCATTCTGGGCGAGACCGGCGTCGCCGGCAGCAGGCTGGCCTTCGAGATCACCGAAGGACTGGAGATGGAGATGCATTCGGACATCCTGCGCTGCATCAGTGATCTGAAGCTGCTCGGGATCAAGATCTGGCTTGATGATTTCGGGACGGGCTTTGCCGGCCTTTCGTGGCTTCGTCTGATCGATTTCGATACGGTGAAAATCGACCGCTCGTTTCTGCACGACTGCAGCTCCCCGAGCGGCAAGGCAATGCTGCAGGACATCATCACCCTGGTTCGAAATCGCGGCCACAAGATCCTGGTCGAAGGGGTGGAAACCGACGAGCAGATGGCCCTCATGCGCGAATTCGGCATCGACAAGATCCAGGGCTTCCATGTCGGCCGCCCCGCTCCCGCGGCTAGTTTCCAGGCAAAGCGGACCATGCGCAAACGGTCATTTGCTGTGCTCAAGTCCGCGTGATGACAGCCTCTTTTCGACGTTTGGCTTAGCCGCCGTCAAAAGCCGTGCTGATTGCCATCACCCCATGACAGGGCCGCGCGGCACGCAGGGGCCGGCTGACTACCGGTCCCCGGTCAACGCGTCGCGTAGCGCCTGGATCTGCCGGTTCAGGGCATCGAGCTCAGCCAGCGTCATGCCCGAGCGCTCGATCAAGGTCTCGTTCAGACAGTTGCACTGGACAAGCAGCGCGCGCCCGGCTGATGTCAGGTCGACCTGCACCTGGCGTTCGTCGGTCTGGCTGCGCTGGCGGGTCACCAGCCCGGCCTGCTCTATTCGCTTCACCAGCGGCGTGACGGTGCTCGATTCTAGAGCGAGCCTGTGGGCGATGGTGCCGACCGACATGCCGTCGGCCTCTCCAAGTGCGTTCAGCACCAGGTATTGCGGATAGGTGATCCCCATCTCGTCCAGCATCGGCTTGTAGGTGCGGTTGATCGCCATGCTGGTGGCGTAGAGCGTGAAACAGAGCTGGTTGTCCAACGGAAGAGGCACGGCGCGTTCCTTCTTGCCGACACAGGCGTCAATTCGATACCACGAAAAATGATATCGCGATACATATTTTCGTGGACAAGGGTATCGAGCTACGTTAGGCATATTGATATCGCGATATTGTTTATCGTGACAACAACTGAAAGGAGATTGAGATGACCTCGCAAACCAAGCCCAACTCCGGCAGCGGCACGATCACCACCAAGGACGGAACACAAATCTACTACAAGGACTGGGGGACCGGGCAACCGATCGTCTTCCATCACGGCTGGCCATTGAGCAGCGACGACTGGGACGCCCAGATGCTGTTCTTCCTGGCACAAGGCTACCGGGTCATTGCCCACGATCGCCGTGGTCATGGCCGCTCGACCCAGACGGATATCGGTAACGAGATGGACGCCTATGCCGCCGATGTCGCGGAACTCGCCGCCCATCTGGATCTCAAGAACGCCATCCATGTCGGTCATTCGACCGGCGGCGGCGAAGTGGCGCGCTATGTCGCCCAATATGGCGCCGAGGGCCGCGTCGCCAAGGCGGTGCTGATCGGCGCGGTGCCGCCAATCATGCTCAAGACTGCCGCCAATCCCGGCGGCCTGCCGATCGAAGTGTTCGATGGCTTCCGCTCCGGCGTGGCGGCCAATCGCGCCCAGCTTTACAGGGATGTCCCAGCCGGCCCATTCTATGGCTTCAATCGTCCCGGCGCGGCAGTGTCGGAAGGCGTCATCGACAATTGGTGGCGCCAGGGCATGATGGGCGGCACCAAGGCGCACTACGATTGCATCAAGGCCTTCTCGGAAACTGACTTCACCGAGGATTTGAAGGCGATCGACGTGCCAGTGCTGGTCATGCATGGCGACGACGACCAGATCGTTCCGATCGCCGACTCGGCGCTGTTGACGATCAAGCTGCTCAAGAAGGGCGAGCTCAAGATCTACAAGGGCTACCCGCACGGCATGGCCACGACCCATGCCGACATCATCAACGCCGACCTGCTGGCCTTCTTCAAGGCCTAGGACATTTTCGAAAAAAAAGGGCGCCCGCCATCAAGCAGGCGCCTTTCTCGTCCGGTTTCAAGTCTAGCGGATTGCAGCGACCGCCTATGCCTTTCTGGCTTCCTTCATGTTCGGTAGGAACACGGTCAGCAGCCCGAACAGCGGCAGATAGGAGCAGATCTGGAAGACATAATCGATGCCCTTCATGTCGGCGACGACGCCGAGCACGGCAGCAGCGATGCCGCCCATGCCGAAGGCGAAGCCGAAGAAGATGCCGGCGATCATGCCGACACGTCCCGGCACCAATTCCTGCGCAAAGACGACGATGTTGGAGAAGGCCGACGACAGGATCAGGCCGATCAGCACCGTCAGCACCATCGTCCATTCCAGATTGGCGTAGGGCAGGGCCAGCGTGAAAGGCAGCACGCCGACGATGGAGAACCAGATCATCGCCTTCTGTCCATAACGATCGCCGAACGGGCCGCCGAGCAGGATGCCCAGCGCCGAGGCGCCGAGGAACAGGAACAGCATGACCTGCGACATCTGCACCGAAACCCCGAACTTATGCATGGAATAGAAGGTGTAGTAGCTGGCGAGGCTGGCGATGTAGGCGTTCTTGGTCAGCACCAGCAGCGTCAGCACCGCCAATGCCCACATTACCTTGCGGCGCGGGAAGGGCGAGACGAAGCTTGCCGTCTTGCGGCTGCCCTGTGCGGCGCGCAGCCGGCTGTACCAGCCGCCGACCTGCCACAAAACGATGATGCCGATCAGCGAGCCGACGGCGAACCAGGAGATGCTGGTCTGGCCGAACGGCACGACGATGAAGGCCGCCAGCAGCGGCCCCATGGACTGGCCGAAATTGCCGCCGACCTGGAACAGCGACTGCGCCAGGCCGAAGCGGCCGCCGGAGGCGAAGCGGGCGATGCGCGAGGATTCCGGATGGAAGATCGCCGAGCCGATGCCGATCAGCGAGGCGCCGATCAGGAGCAGCGAATAGTGGCCGGCATAGGCGAGCACGACCAGGCCGATCAGCGACGACGCCATGCCGTAGGGCAGCGAATAGGGCATCGGCCGCTTGTCGGTGATCATGCCGATCACCGGCTGCAGCAGCGATGCGGTCACCTGGAAGGTGAAAGTCAGGAGGCCGATCTGCCAGAAATCGAGGCCGTAATTCTCTTTCAGCAAGGGATAGATGGCCGATAGCAGCGACTGCATGATGTCGTTGATGCAGTGGCAGAAGCTCACTGCCAGGATGACGGTGAAGGCCGTCGCCTGGGCTGAAGCATGACTGGCGCTCGCCGGTGGGGCGACGCTGGCGGCTGTCGTATCGGTCAAGGTAGGCTCCGTGGTCTTTTTGGCGGGCACACCCGCAGGCAGTTGACGGACGCTCCTGCGGAGCGCCTGAGGACGGTGCCTTATAAGCCGCTTGCGGCACGACTTCTTTCGTGGTTTGGTCCAATAGTTTCGCAAGTGGGCCATACAGGATGCCGCACGGCAAAGAAGTCTTTCACGCCGGCAATGCCAATCTCGGTCAGCTGCACGAGAGCCGCTGGCAGTGGCTGGAGCAAGTGGCCGGGCCGGCGGTGGCGCTGCCGACGGAATATCCCGATGGCTACCGTGTGCCGCAACACCGCCACAGCCGCAGCCAGCTGCTGCATGCGTTGGTCGGGGTGGTGCTGGTGACGACGCGCTACGGGCGCTGGATGGTGCCGCCCGACCACGCGATGTGGATTCCAGCCGGCACCGAGCATTCCGTCGAAATGCTGGGCGATGTCTCGATGCGTTCAGTCTATGTCATGCCGCAGGCGATCCCCGGGCTGCCCGAAGGCTTGCGCGTCGTCGGCGTCACCGACCTGATGCACAGCCTGATCGTAGAATCGGAGAAGCTGCCGCAGGGCGGCGAACTGGAAGGGCGCGGCGGGCTGATCATGAACCTGTTGCTGCATGAAATCCCGACCTTGCCGGAACGGCCGCTCGGCCTGCCATTCCCGTCCGATCCCAGGCTGTCGGCGCTGTGCCGGCGTTTCGTCGCTGCGCCGTCGCCGCACGCGACGATCGACGAGTGGGCCGATGCCGCCGGCATGAGCCGCCGCTCCTTCACCCGCGCCTTTCAGCGCCAGACCGGCCTGTCGCTGTCGACATGGCGCCAGCAGGCCTGCCTGTTCGCGGCGCTACCGCGGCTGGCCGACGGCGAGCCGATCACCAGGGTGGCGCTCGATCTCGGCTATGACAGCGTGCCGGCCTTCATAACCATGTTCAAGCGCATGCTGGGCGCGTCGCCGCGCGGTTATATGCGCGGCGCCCGCGAAAGCGTCGAAGTCGCCCGTCGCCTGATCGGCCCGGTTCGGCTGGAAAGCCCTGCGCCGTAACGGCAGGCCGGTCTAGTCGAAGAGACTGGACACCGATTCCTCGGTCGCCGTGCGCGAAATGGCCTCGCCCATCAGGTCGGCGATCGAGATGACGCGGATGTTGGGAGCGTCAAGCACGCCCTGGGTCGGCTGGATGGAATCGGTGATCACCAGCTCCTGCAGTTTCGAGCCGCTGATGCGGGCAACCGCGCCGCCCGACAGCACGCCGTGGGTGATGTAGGCGGTGACGCTGGTGGCGCCGTTGGCCAGCAGCGCATCGGCGGCATTGCACAGCGTGCCGCCGGAATCGACGATGTCGTCGATCAGCAGGCAATCCTTGCCGGCGACCGCGCCGATGATGTTCATGACTTCCGATTCGCCGGGCCGCTCACGGCGCTTGTCGACGATGGCCAGTTGCGCATCGAAGCGCTTGGCCAGCGCACGGGCGCGGACCACGCCGCCGATGTCGGGCGAGACCACCACGACGTTGCCGAGCTGCTTGTATTTGGCCTTCAC
>NZ_RZRQ01000236.1:0-9307 GCF_003997785.1 Mesorhizobium sp. M7D.F.Ca.US.004.01.2.1
CGTCCTCGGTGTCAAAGTCGTCCAGCCGCAGGCCGGAATTGAGACGAAAAAGCCCGATCTCGGGCTGGCTGACGCGCGCTTCCGCCGACATCCGCACCTGCCCGACGACGGCACCCAGCGCATTTGCGACGTCGGCGTGTTCGGCGATCTTGCACGTATTGCCGATGATCGGCGGCAGCCCCGCGTAGTGAAGCGATGCCGAAGCGCCGAGGCCGATCACCGGCCGGTCGAGTGCGATCGACAGCTGCGCCATGCCGCCTCGTCGGCCAACCGCCCGCTGAACCAGCGGATTGGCAACAGAGACGCCGCCATCCAGCCCGTCCTCGGCAAAGACTGTTTCAAGAATGGCTTCGGCAGAACGCCGGGTGACGGCGGTGAGGACCATCTCGGAAAATGCTTCTGCGCCTTTGGAGACACGATGCCCCTGGCCGTCGCGCTTGCGTGCGAACAATTCGGCGCCCAGTCGAGCCGCGACAGGATCCCAGTTGTCCTGCCGACCGAGCACATGGGCCGCATCGGATGGCGTGAAGCCCGCGATATGCACCAGACCGCGCGCGACCAGGCGATTGAGTGTCGCGACCTGTGACGTCGATACGAGCAGCCGATCAAGCGCGGCGGGAATTGCCGAAATGTCAGCATAGAGCCGCGCCTCGGTAACTGTCAGGCCCGCAGCCAGACGCTCGGGCACTCCTGTGCGCAATGCGAAGCGGCCGTCCAGCCGGCTGGTGTTAGGGCTGAGCAATTGCCGCTTGAGGCCTTTGTATATGGCATCGTCGTGCTTCACCGCAGCCAGCGCTAGCGGCACGAGCCGACGGGGGCCTAGGACGATCGTCGAAGTCAGCGACCGCTCATGGAGCGAGACTTCCGAGTCTCCACCGAGGCCAAAGGTGCGCATGGCGACGGCTTCCACCATGGTTCGCATTCCGCCGACGGTAGCGCCTTCCGGATCGAGCCGCAGGCGGCCGCCGTCCAGAACGGCGATGTCGGTGGTCGTGCCGCCGATGTCGGACACCACTGCGTCATCAATGCCAGTCATGTACCGCGCCCCCACCAGGCTTGCCGCTGGTCCTGACAGGATGGTCTCGATCGGCCGGGCGCGAGCGAATTCAGCGGTGATAAGCGCGCCGTCGCCGCGCACGATCATGAGCGGAGCGACGATCCCGCGTCTTGTCAGAAAGCCCTCGGTGGCGTCGACAAGGCGATCGATCATCGAGATCAGTCGCGCATTGAGAAGCGTGGTCAGCGCCCGACGCGGGCCGCCGAGTTTCGACGACAGTTCGTGCGAACAGGTCACCGGAAGCCCGGTGCGCTCGCGGATGACGTCACGCACCGCGATCTCATGTTCGGGATTGCGAACCGCAAAATAGGAGGCCACGGCGACGCCTGAGACCGTTTCGGCAAGAGACGGCAATGCGGCCGCGAGAGCGTCCAGCACCAGCTGACGCGGATCACCATGGACGTCGTGTCCGCCCGGGCAGAAGATCACGGGATCGGAGCCGAGGGCTTTTGACAATCCGTCCCGGTGATGATCGGCTTCAGCGAAGCCGATCATCACCAGCGCGACCCGTCCGCCCTGCCCTTCGACGAGGGCGTTGGTTGCGAGCGTGGTCGACATCGAGACGAGCTTGATCGCGCTCGGTTCGATGGCAGCCTCGGACAAAACAGCATCGACGGCGCCGGCGATGCCCTCGGCAAGATCGTGCCGCGTGGTCAGCGATTTGGCCTTGGCCACGATGCCTGTGGATTCCGACCACAGCACGGCATCGGTGTACGTGCCGCCCGTGTCGATACCCAGATAAAGAGGCGACGGCTGATGCGTATATGCGTTCATTATATCAGTCGCCCAGTCCGGGTTCCGGCGAGAAATACTTCGCCAGCTTGTTTGCTTCGCCGTCGAACGCGTTGGCGTCGGCGGGTGGATCACGCTTGATCGCAATGTTGGGCCACACCGACGCGTACTCAGCGTTCAGCGCGAGCCAATCGTCGAGATCTGGCGCGGTATCGGGAAAAATGGCCTTCGCCGGGCATTCGGGTTCGCAAACGCCGCAGTCGATGCATTCATCGGGATGGATGACGAGCATGTTCTCGCCTTCGTAAAAACAGTCCACGGGACAGACTTCCACGCAGTCCATGTATTTGCATCTGATGCAATTGTCGGTGACCACGAACGTCATGCGGCGTTTCTCAGCCATGGCCGTTCAGGGCGATAGAACAAGAACAACTTCAGACTTTCAGCTATGTGGGCGGCCTTCAGCCAACAGAGTCCCGCAGTCTCGCTGTCCAGCAATTCGTCGCAACTGTCGCCAAACAAGGCGAGGCACCGGTCGAGCAGACCGAGCTCCAATCCGCCGATATGCGTGCGGACCGCGAGGAGACTTCCCTTGTAGTACCCGGTGGTCAACATGACCGAGGACCAGAAATCGTACATCTTCGCCAGATGCGTTTCCCAATCGCCGGCAACGACGCGCTCGAAAATCGGCTCGAGATCCGGGTCGGCGCGAATCTTGTTGTAGAAGGAGTCGACGAGTAGTCGAATCTGCTCTGCGGAAATCGGGCTGTCTGCATCAAGGGCATACTCTGATCCAGCGCTCATCCGCCCCTTCAGACCACGACATAGGTCATATCGAGGGGAATGCGGTGATCATCGATAGCCCGTACGCCAGCGGTGTTTTCAGCCAGAATGAGCGAAGCTTTCCGCTCTTGCTCCGACAAGTAAGCTCCCCAGAAGGTGACCACGCCGTTGGTCACGGTCACGTCCGAGCTTCCGGTCGAGGGCCACGATTCGGATCGCAAGGCGTCAATAATCTCCAGCCTGATACTGCTGTCGTCATGCGAGGCCGGAGCGCGCCAACCCTTCCTGGCAACGACCAAAGCTCGCACCAGATTGGCGCGACTGACGATCCCCACCACCTGTCCGTCGCGAAGCACGGGGACACGTTTGATCCGATTGTGTTCAAGCAGGGTTGCGATCTCGGCGACTGGCGTACTCTCGACCACCGTCGCGACCTGCTGTGTCATGACGTCGATCACATGCTCGGAATGAGACTTGACATAGCCTTCCGCCTGAACCGCGTTGTTGGTGAAAAAATGAAGCCACCAGGAACGACCCTGCGGCGCCGTACCGATCTCCGCCCGGCGGATCAGGTCTCCTTCACTAACGATGCCCAGCAGCGCACCTCGATCAATCACTGGCACGGCGCTGATCCCGTGCGACAGGAGAATATCGGCGACCTCGTCCACCGTACTGTCAGGCCCTACCGCGATGACCGGTGACGTCATGACGTCCTTGGCGATCAGCATTTCGTTCTCCTTCACCTGTCTGCAGGCGGCAGAACCGGCGGCAAGGTCGTTCCAGAGCCTTGCCCGTTGCCAGCATGGAGGTGGATCGCACGATAGAACTCCCTAGCATGGAAAGCATAGGCTTCCAGATCGGTCGGATCGCCATCGAACAGCCCCATGTCCTCGGCTTTCCGGAAGAACCAGGGAGCGGGCAAACCGGGCTCGAGCGCCTTCACGGCAACAGCCGCAAGCAATGGCAGGCCTTCGTCCGCATCGTCGTCCATCAGTTGTTCGAGTGCATCCCGGATCACGCCTGTTGCGTCCGAACCAACCATGGTCTCGGCCAGTCTTGTATAGGTGATCGGCAGCCGGGTCTGTGCTTGCAGGAGCAGTTCCTCGCGCAGCCGTGTTTTGAGAGTATTGTCATCCGAAGGAGGGATTGGGCTGCGGCCATCTACGTCGAGGCGGCTGGCAGATACCATTCGCCCGACCACATGACGCTGAATGCCCCTGCCGGAAAGTATTCTGCCGAAATCGTGTTCAAGCCTGTCCATTATCATCATCGCCGAGCCCAAGGCGCCCTTCGCGCGATATCGCCAAGATTCCACTTCCTGGCGTTTGGACCTCCCGCTGGCACCCGATCCTATCAATTTCGCTGTCGGAGTTTCGCCCATCATTACATGCAAGACAAACGAAATTTATTGCCGCTTTAGCACAAATATTTTGCATCATAATTTCGATTGCGACTGGTGACGCGGCCCTTCCCTTTTTCTGATTCGATATGCATTTTGACGGATGAAGCCGCCGCGCCCGGACCGTCTTGGCTTTCAACAGGCGGTGATTTCGCTCCCGAAAGCGGTCCAGCAGGAGATTTTATGATGATCACTGGTGCTCAATGCCGTGCCGCTCGCGCGCTGGTCGAATGGACCCGTGAAAAGCTCGCAGGCAATTCAGGGGTGGACGCGTTGATCGTCGAAGAATTCGAGCGCCGGATCAGCCTTCCCGGCCAGGATGTCTGCGACACGCTGCAAACCACGCTTGAAAACGCCGGCGCCGTTTTCATCGCCGAGAACGGCGGCGGTATCGGCGTTCGCCTGAAACTCAACCGCTCGGAAGTCAAGCGGATCGGCGTTCTGGAGAATGAAGGCGGCATCGTCGGAACGGACGCCGTTCCATAGGCCCAAGGTCTTCGGAGCTCGATGGATTCACGCTCACATCCATTGCTGGACAATTCAGACCCCGCTCAGATGGGAAGGCGCAAGCAAGGAGGCCCTCATGACGGTTATCTGGGACGATCTCACCGAGGAGGAACGAACGGCACTCAAGCGAATGAACCGCGGACCTTACCCGTCTCTATCGAAAGCCTTGGCCGAACGCCTTGTCTTCCTCGGACTGGCGGAAGAAAGACCGGGCGGGACCGGGATAAACAGGGCCGGAAGAGATCTGGTGATAAGAACGCTGCTTGGTGCCCGCTCTGACTAGTTTAGGATTGAGGCCCGCCAAGCTGCATCAAGGGGCTGCCTTGACTTCCCGGATTGCTTCACCAACTATGGTCTTATGAACGCCGCAGTCAAAATTCGTCGCGATTTTCTTTTCCGGGTTTGCCCCATAGCGGGAATGTAGCCCCCGGCTCGGCTGCCTTGCGCGCCCCGAGCCGAGGGGTGAACATGTAAAATCGACATGTGACATTGGCGCAGGGTCGCATCGGTCCCTGCAGCATCGGCGCATTCAGCAATAAATTTCCGTCGCACCGACTACCGTCGACGATCCCTTGGCGGGTCCCGGACGCGAGGCAGAAACATGAGTATTCAAATGCAAGACAACACGAAAACCCGGCGCAAGCCGAACATCCGTATCTCGAAGTCGGACCATGCGCGTCTGTCGGCGGTTGCGAGCACCGTGGCCGCACGCAACCCCGAGGCTTCCGATGAACTGCTCGCCGAACTCGAGCGCGCGCGCATCGTCGCTGATGGCTGGGTCTCCGCCGACACCGTCCAGATGGGCTCGACGGTGACATTCAAGCCCGACACCGGCGACGCCAAAACCGTCACGCTGGTTTTTCCTGGCGGTGCGGATATCTCCGAAGGCAAGGTTTCAATCCTCACGCCGATCGGCACGGCCCTAATTGGCCTCTCGGCCGGACAGTCGATCATGTGGACCGCGCGCGACGGGCGCCGGCACGAACTGACGGTGCTTGCCGTGAGCCAGCCCGCTCCGGAAGGCGATGCAGGCGATCGGCGCGCGCCAGCGACTTCGACGATTGCGGCGGGCGTCTAGACATGGGCGTTTCCATCCGTCTCCTCAATCACGCGGGCAGCCTGATCGCGGGAGTGTAACCCCTGTACCGGCCTGTCCTGGCCCGGCACAGGGGTAGCTCTCCACACCCGATCAATTGCTTGACGCCGGATCCCCTTTTCGTGGGCCGGCCGGAGACGCACCATGCCCACTATCGATAGCTGTCAACTGACGACCAAGGACTACACGATTCTTGAAGTGATGCAGGAGCGCCGCCCAGCCCGCGGCGATGCCTTCTCGGCTATCCTTCAACGGAAGATTTCGAGCGCAGTTGTAGTGTTTCGGGAAGACATCCCGGCCACCGTCGTGACACTCAGCACCCGCGTCGCTTATCGGGTGAACGACGGCCCTGCCGAAACCCGCATCGTCGCACATGACGAGATGCGCGGTCTGGTCGGCATGCTTTTGCCGATCACCAATCCGCGCGGCCTGGCGCTGCTAGGTCTGGCTGAAGGTCAGTCCATGTCCATTCCGACTGCGGGCGGCGGCCTTGAAACGCTGACCGTGCATGAAGTGGTCTATCAACCCGAAGCCGCAAGGCGCGAGAGATTGAAGCTGACTGGGAATGCAGCGTCGGTCTCATGGCGACAGGGCGGACCGGTTCTGCGCGTCGTCCATCGTTCCGAGGAGTTGCAAGACAAAGCGGAGAACAAAGTCATGGCGGCTTTCGACACCGGGTTCGACGACCCGGGTCCGTCGGCCGCCTGAGGCCTCGACTATCCCGAAGGCTGTGAAGGCGGGTAGACAAGCGTTCTGTCGGCTCTTGCCCTCACGCCGTCGGTGAGTTTCGCCGGCTCGACCTTGTCATGACCCATCAGATGAAAAACGGACTCGCCGCGGCTAAGGAGATAGTCCGCGACGATTCTTCTGTGACAGCGCCACCAGAGCGTTTCCGCGCACAGGATGGCGCATCGCCGCTGCCTGCCGAGGGCCACAAGCCGGTCCAAGCCGCGATGAAACTCCACTGATAGCGCGTAGTCGGCGTAGTTGTGAAAACTCTGGTTGATCCAGAATGCGTTGAGCGTCGTTGGAATGTCGTGCGCCTTGCCGCGCAGGCCGCCAAGCTCGGCAATGTGCTCATATCCGATCCCGAACGCTGCCAGCTTATCCGGAAGCACCTCGCTGTTGAACTGCGGGTTCGCCCGCGATCGTCGGACGGTCCTTATGTCGACCACCAGGGCGATCGTTCCGACCCTTAGCAGGGAGACGAATTCGACGATCGACCGGGTCGAGTGACCGATGGTGTGGAACGGATAAGGCATATTCGGTCAATCCGTTGTGATCCATCCTTCCAGTCACGCGAACCCTGGCTTCACGCCTGGAAGGACGATCATTTCACAACTTGCTTCAATCCGCGCAGTGCCTCCTGCACGTCGGCTCGTGCTTCGCTTGCTTCCGGATAGACGGCATAGGCTGGATAGGTGAATTCCGGCGCGCCTTCCACGACCTCAAGCTGCCCCGCCTCGATATGCGGAGCCGCGGCGCCCCTGCGGAAATAACCCATTCCGCCGGCGCGCAGGATGTAGCTCAGCCCAAGCGGGCCAAGGCCAACCATCAGTCCCGGCTCGCCGAAGGCAGAGGAACTGGCACCATGCTGGGCCGCAAACAGCGGCCCCCAATCGACATAGACATAGTCCTTGGAGCCGACAGGTTCCCCGTCTTTGTCCGTGGTCCGAACCAGGACGAGCTGCTCCTCGACGAGAAGCTCTACCCTGAAACCCGGTAGCAGCTTCGGCGCATAGAGCACCGCAATGTCCAGAACGCCAGTCCTGAGCTGCTCGAGGAGCTGGTCCGGCACACCGACTTGGGCTTGGATGGCGATTTCCGGCCTGGCCTTCTTCATCCAGACCAGCCAGTCGAGCAGCAGCGGGTTCCATAAGCTGAGCTCTCCGCCCAAGGCAACGACGCTTGTCCGTCCCGATGGGATGGCGAGCTGGTGCCGTGCCCGTTCCCAGATTTGCACGAATGACTGGGCGAACCGCTCGAACTCCCGGCCCGCCGGCGTCAGCTGCGCGCCATTGCGGTTGCGGATAAAGAGCTGACGTCCGAGCTCTTCCTCCAGCGTGCGTATCCGCGCGCTCACCGTTGTCTGAGTCACATGAAGCCGGTCGGCGGCCCTGAGAAAACTGCCGGAATGAACGATTTCCAGAAATGTGCGTGCGCGGTCAATGTCCACCAGAGCATCTCCCAACTTCAGTGCAATAATATTGCATTAATACAGCATTTAATTCCATTTGCCTTCCTTTTTCACACGGCGCAACGTTTCTTGTGAGGGGCAAGTGGCCTTACCGCTGGATGTCAACGGCAAGAGAACAAGGGTGCGCAATGCCTGACAAAGAAACCAATCGCGTCGAAACGAGAGAATTTGCGGCGTCGCCGTGCTGCGTGCAGCAGGTCGTTCCGGGGTACGGAACGGAACTGATCCAGCCGGACGCTTGGGCCGACGTCGCCCCGTGGCGCAAGGCGGAACGCAAGCGCCTGATAGATGAACGCCTCGCTGTCGATACCGAAGAGAGGAAGGTCAAGTCGGAACGCATCGCCTCGCGTCTCGACCTCACCATCGGCAAGGTCAGCGGCCGCATCGTCAGCGGCTATTGGCCCTTCCGTGGCGAGCCCGATCTGCGCAACTGGGCGATAAAGGTCATTGAGCGCGGCGGACGCATCGCGCTTCCGGTCGTCATCAAGAAAGGCTGGCCGCTGGAGTTCCGCGTCTGGGGGCCGGGCGACCCGCTCGAACGTGGCGTTTGGAACATCCTGGTCCCGTCACATGGACCCTCGGTCCAGCCGGATGTGGTAATCGCACCGGTGGTCGGCTTCGACGAGGCGAATTACCGCCTCGGTTACGGCGGTGGTTTTTTCGACAGGACGCTCGCGGCAATGTCCAAGCGGCCGTTCGTCGTTGGTGTCGGTTACGCAGGAAGCCGAGTTCGAACAATCTATCCGCAGCCGCACGACATTCCCATGGACGTAATCGTCACCGATGAATGAACACGACGCAGGCAGGGCCTGGTTCTCCAATTCATGACGACGGTTCCTAAGCGTCGTCGGTTGCTGAATCCATCCGGCCCACCTGCAATGAAGATCAGGTAGGACGCCATGTCGAATCCGACAGCATCGCTGGATGACCACAAGCCCCGTTTTCTCGTCAGGTGGCTGTTTTCGACCAACCACAAGGATATCGGCACGCTCTATCTGCTGTTCTCGATAATGGCAGGGGTCTTCGGTACCGCGCTTTCCGTATTGATCCGCATGGAGTTGCAGGAACCAGGTTTGCAGATATTCGCCGACCCCGCTGTCTACAACGTCGTCGTCAGTACCCATGGGCTGGTCATGATCTTCTTCGTGCTCATGCCGGCGCTGATAGGGGGGTTCGGCAACTGGATGGTGCCGATCATGATCGGCGCGCCCGATATGGCTTTTCCACGCATGAACAACATCTCCTTCTGGCTGCTGGTTATGTCGTTTATCCTCTTCATCACCTCGATGTTCGTTCCGGGAGCACCTGGCACGCTCGGCCATGGCGGCGGCTGGACGCTCTATCCGCCGCTGTCGACCTCAGGCCAGCCCGGCCCTGCCGTCGACCTCGTCATCCTTTCGATCCACCTTGCAGGAGCGTCATCGATCCTCGGTGCGATCAACTTCACTACGACCATCTTCAACATGCGCGCGCCGGGAATGACTCTGCACAAGATGCCCTTGTTCGCCTGGTCGATGCTGGTGACCGCCTTCATGC
>NZ_RZRQ01000237.1:0-9283 GCF_003997785.1 Mesorhizobium sp. M7D.F.Ca.US.004.01.2.1
TCACTTCGGTTGACAGCTCATATACGGCTTCGGTCCAGCAGAAGTCGGCTCCGGCTGAAAAGCAGCCCGTCGTCCAGGGCAGCGACCGCAACCTCTTCGGCAACAACTAACAGCGGATTCGCAGTTGACGGTGGGTCTGCCCGCCGTCCTGGCGAAATCCAGAAAATTCAGGAGATTAAAATGAACAAGATCCTTATTGCTGCCGCCGCGGTTCTGGCCATCTCGGGCAGCGCTTTCGCCGGCAGCGACAACTTTGGCTCCAATGGCGCCAATCAGCCTGCAGCCGCGGTGGACCAGTCGTACACGGCCTCCACCAAGACATCGGAACCGGTTGCCCAGACGCCCGCTCAGGGCAGCGACCGTAACCTCTTCGGCCACTAACAGCCAACCCACGCGGACGGCGGGTCTGTCCCGCCGCCCTGGAGAGGCTCGAAAAATTCAGGAGACTAAAATGAACAAGATCCTCATTGCTGCCGCCACCGTTCTGGCCATCACCGGCAGTGCCTTCGCCGGCAGCGACAACTTTGGCTCCAACAGCGCCAACCAGCCTGCCGTCACTTCGGTTGACACCTCGCACACGAGCTCGATCCGCAACAGCGGTGGCCTCGTCGCGAAGCTGCTTAATTCGTCGGGTGACGTACAGAAGTCCGCCCCTCAGGGCAGCGACCGGAATCTCTTCGGCCACTAACAGCCGAAGCTGATCTTCAGAAGAAGAGCGGCGGGCCAAGCCCGCCGCTCTTTTCTACGTCCGAGACGTGGTTCTGCCTCAGGCCGCCTTTGCTTCCGGCTTTTGCAGCGCAAAGGAATGTCCGTCCGCATCGAAGATATGCAGATCCTCGCCATTGGCGCTCAGCCGCAATGTCGAACCGCGCTTGACCTCGACATTGCCGGGCAGCTTGGTCACCAGCGGCAGATCGGCGCGGCCGATGTCGATATAAACCAGCTGAACCTCACCGAGCTGCTCGACATAGTCGACCGTTCCCTCGAACAGATAGTCGGCGCCGCTGGAGATGATCAGATCTTCCGGCCGCACCCCGAAACTCACCGCGGTACCTTTCGCCGAAGCCGGCGTTGTGATCGGCACGGTTGCCTTGCGCCCGCCGACATGGCTGACGACGGTCGGGTTGCCGGTCTTGTCGATGGTCGCCGGCAGGATGTTCATGGCCGGCGAGCCGATGAACTGGGCAACGAACAGATTGCCGGGTTTCTTGTAGAGGTCCATCGGCGTGCCGACCTGCTCGATATGGCCATCCTTGAGCACCACGATGCGGTCGGCCAGCGTCATCGCCTCGACCTGGTCGTGGGTAACGTAGATCATGGTCGTGTTGGGCATGGATTCCTTGAGCTTGGCGATCTCGATGCGGGTGGCGACGCGAAGCGCGGCGTCGAGGTTCGACAGCGGCTCGTCGAAGAGGAAGACCTTGGGATTGCGCACGATGGCGCGGCCGATGGCGACGCGCTGGCGCTGGCCGCCCGACATCGCCTTGGGCAGGCGGTCGAGATATTTAGTCAGCTGCAGGATTTCGGCCGCCTGGCGTACACGGCGGTCGATCTCGGCCTTGTTCTCCTTGCCGATCTTCATCGAGAACGCCATGTTGTCGTAGACGGTCATGTGCGGGTAGAGCGCATAGGACTGGAACACCATCGCGATGCCCCGCTTCGACGGCGGCACGTCGTTGACCACCTCGCCCGCGATCTTGAGTTCGCCGGAGGTGATTTCCTCAAGCCCGGCGATCGACCGCAGCAATGTCGACTTGCCGCAGCCAGACGGGCCGACAAAGACGATGAACTCGCCCGACTTTATGTCGAGGTCGATGCCGTGGAGAATGTTCAGATTGCCGTAGGACTTCTTCACTTGTCTTAGCGTGACATCGGCCATTGGTTTCCTCCCAGTAGTTTGAAATTCAAGTGATTTGAAATTCAGTCGATACGCCCGAACCAGGCGCCGTAGCCGCCGAGCTTTATGGCGCCGCTGCTCGTCTGCCCCGAAAATCCGTGTCCCGGCAAAGGTTGCAGCGATCGGTTGCCAAGGTCAACCTCGGCCGGCCTGGCGCCCAGATTGAAGACGCAGACAATCTGCTCGTTGCCGGCGCGGCGCGTGAAGGCGACGGTGTCGCCCTCACTTTCGATGAAGGTGATATCGCCCTTGGCCAGGGCCGGATGGGCGCGCCGGAAGCTGAGAAAGCGCCGGTAGTGTTCGAGCAGCGAAGTCTCGTCGCCCTGCTGGACATTGACCGCTTGCGCCAGATGCTTGGCCGGCACCGGCAGCCAAGGCTTTGCCGAGGAGAAGCCGCCGTTCTTGGCGCTGCCGTCCCACACCATTGGCGTGCGGCAGCCGTCGCGGCCCTTGAATTCAGGCCAGAAGCGGATGCCGTAGGGGTCCTGCAGATCCTCGAACCGAAGGTCGGCCTCGCCGAGCCCAAGCTCCTCGCCCTGATAGATGCAGACCGACCCGCGCAACGACATCAGTAGCGCCGAGATGACCTTGAGGTAGGCGGTCGGGTCGGCCTCATTGGCGGCCCAGCGCGAGGCCGGGCGCATCACGTCATGGTTGGAGAAGGCCCAGCATGACCAGCCGTCGCTGGCCACCTTGCCGAAGGATTCCAGCACCGAGCGGACCTTGGCCGCGCTGATCTTTTCCGGCGCCAGGAAATCGAAGGAATAGCACATGTGCACGCGCTTGCCACCGGCGGTGTAGGCAGCCACCACCTCCAGTCCGCGCTGCGAATCGCCGACCTCGCCGACCGCGGCGGTTGCTGGATATTCATCGAGCAGGGCGCGGAACCGTTCAAGGAAGCCGAGGTTCTCGGGGCGGCTCTTGTCGTAGAGATGGTCCTGGTAATTGTAGGGGTTGACCGCCGGTGCGGTCTGGTCGTTGCGCTCTTCCGGCGGCAGCGGTGGGTTGTTTTCCAGGCCCTGGCTGTGGAAGTAGAAATTGATGGTGTCGAGCCGGAAGCCGTCGACGCCGCGCTCCAGCCAGAAACGGGTGACGTCGAGCAACGCGTCCTGGACGTCGTGGTTGTGGAAGTTGAGGTCGGGCTGCTCGGCCAGGAAATTATGCAGGTAATATTGCTGGCGGCTGGTGTCCCATTGCCAGGCCGAGCCGCCGAAGATCGACAGCCAGTTGTTGGGCGGCGTGCCGTCCGGCCTGGCGTCCGCCCAGACGTACCAGTCGGCCTTCGGGTTGGTGCGGCTCGAGCGGCTTTCCTTGAACCATGGGTGGTTGTCGGCGGTGTGCGACAGCACCTCGTCGATCATCACCTTGAGGCCCAGCCTGTGTGCCTCGGCTGTCAGCGCGTCGAAATCAGCCAGCGTGCCGAACATCGGATCGACGTCGCAGTAATCTGACACGTCATAGCCGAAATCCTTCATAGGCGACTTGAAGAACGGCGAAATCCAGATGGCGTCCGCACCGAGTGCCGCGATGTAGGGCAGCCGCCCGATGATGCCCTTGAGGTCACCAATGCCGTCGCCGTTCGAGTCCTGGTAGCTGCGCGGATATATCTGGTAGATCACCGCACCTCGCCACCAGTCGCGATCGATGGCGAGATCAGGCTTCGAGTTGGCCTTCAAAGCGGATTGCATCGTCTCAGCCTCCTTTCACCGAGCCGGCAAGCAGCCCGCGGACAAAATAGCGCTGCAGCGAGAAGAAGACGATCAGCGGCACGATGATGGTCACGAAAGCCGATGTCGTCAGGATCTCCCAGTCGCCGCCGCGTGAGCCCAACAGGGCGTTTAGCTTGGCGGTCAGCACGATCTGGTCTGCCTCTGTACCGAGGAAAACCATCGCCACCAGCAGATCGTTCCATACCCACAGGAATTGGAAGATGGCAAACGAAGCCAGCACCGGGAACGACAGCGGCAAGACGATCTTGACGAAGATCTCGAAATCGCTGGCGCCGTCGATGCGCGCCGATTCCATGATCTCGCGCGGCAGGCCGGCAATGTAGCTGCGCAGCAGGTAGATTGCGAAGGGCAGGCCGAAGCCGGTATGCGCCAGCCAGATGCCGAGATAGGTTTTCGACGGCATGCCGAAGAAAGAGCCGACGCCGTTGTAGAGTTTCAACAGCGGGATCAGCGACATCTGCAGCGGCACCACCAGCAGGCCGATGATGACCGCGATCAGCAGCGCCCGGCCGGGAAACCGCATCCAGGCCAATGCATAGGCGGCAAAGGCGGCGATCAGGATCGGGATGACGGTCGCCGGGATGGTGACGGTCAGCGAGTTCATGAACGACCGTCCGATGCCCTCCGAAAACAACACCGTCTTGTAGTTGTCGGTGGTGAATTTCGGCGGCGCCGACGAGGCATAGTAGATGCGCTGGCCGCGATCGCCTTCGAACGCCTTGGACGAGGCCATGACGAAGCTGCCGTCGGCGTTGAGCAGCAATGTCACGCCGTCGCCGAGATCGGCTGTCGTGCCGGCGGGATATTGCGTCGGTGCCGCCGATTTGACACCGAAGGCGCTGATGTTGCGGGCAGCACCGTCACCGAAGATGTTGCCCTGAAGGACGAACTTGCCGTCCTTTTCGACTTGCGTAGAGGCGGCCGGCAGCCGGCCGGCTTCGGTCTGGGTGGAGCTGGAGAACGAATTCCACCAGCCCGAGGCGATGATCTGGTTCTTGTCGCGCAGCGACGAGACCAGGATGCCGAGCGTCGGTATGGTCCAGATCGCGACGAAGACAAGCACGGCGATGTGGACGCCAAAGCGGCTGGCGAAGGAATTTCCGGTCGCAACGGCCATCTCAATGTCCTCCCGTCTCTTTGTTCGCCTGGCGGATGTTCCAGACCATGATCGGAATGACCGCGATCATGATGATGATGGCGATGGTGGCGCCACGGCCGAAATCGCCGCCGCCACGGAACATCCAGTCGAACATCAGATTGGCCAGCACCTGGCTGTTCCACTGGCCGTTGGTCATGGTCAGCACGATGTCGAACACTTTGAGCACCAGAATGGTGATCGTGGTCCAGACGACGGCGATGGTGCCCCAGATCTGCGGCACCATGATCTTCCAGAATATCTGGAACGGATTGGCGCCGTCGATGACGGCGGCTTCCAATGTTTCCTCGGGAATGCCGCGCAAGGCGGAGGACAGGATGACCATGGCAAAGCCGGTCTGGATCCAGATCAGGATCACCATCAGGAAGAAATTGTTCCAGAACGGCAGCGATATCCAGACCTGCGGCTGGCCGCCGAAATGCTGGATGACGGCGTTGAGGATGCCGATCTGCGTCTGGCCCTCGCCACGATACTCGTAGATGAATTTCCAGATGACGCTGGCGCCGACGAAGGAGATTGCCAGCGGCAGGAAGATCAGGCTCTTGGCGATCGTGCCCCACCAGATCTTGTCGGTGAGCACGGCGATGATCAGCCCGAGGAAGGTGCAGGCGGCGGGCACGACCGCCAGCCAGATGATGTTGTTGAGGATCGAGTTGCGGAACTCGCGGTCGCCGAAGGCCCATTCGTAATTGGCCAAGCCGACGAAATTGATGCCGCCGCGATCGAGGAACGACAGCCGTAGCGTCTCGACCACCGGATAGATCAGGTAGATGGTCAGGATGATCATCGCTGGGTCAACAAACAGCCAGGGACGGACCAGCCCTTGCCGGCGCAGATTGTCGATGGCCGCAGCACCGGCGACGCCGCGCGACGGGAATATCAGGTCGACCAGTTTGTTGGCGCCCCAGAAATAGGCGACGCAACCGCCGACGCCGACGATGATGACGAAAATGGCCGAGAAAATCTGAGCCGCCATGGGTCCCTCCCCCTGCGCATCATCAGCCAAAGCCGAACGGTCCGGGCGGTGAGATGCGCCGATTCAGTTGTTCAGAGCGCGATCGCCAGGCAAGACGGGTTTTCCCTTTTGCTGATCGCGCTTCATGCCGGATGTCTGTGTGCTCATGATAGTCGCTGCGGCACGGGCCGCCGGTCGGATCCGGGCCTCCAGGGCCCGGATCCACTTGGGATGCGATAGTCCAAACGTCCAGCCGAACGATCGGCTGCTTAGCTCCGTCGGCCGCCTACTTGATAGCGTCCCAGCTCTTCTGGATGTCGGTGGCGACATCCTGCGCGGACTTGCCGCCGACCAGGTCGATCATGCCGGTCCAGAACGCGCCGGCGCCGATCTTGCCGGGCATCAGGTCGGAACCGTCGAAGCGGAAGGTCGAGGCGTTGGCGAGGATTTCGCCCTGCTTCTTCAGCGCGTCGCTGGCGTAGGCATCCTTGTTGACCGACTTGAGCGGCGTCACGAAACCACCCTCGGCCATCCAGATCTCATGGGCGAGCGGCATCTTCAGGAATTCGATGAACGCGCGGGCACTCTTGCTGTCTTTCGTGATCATCGCCAGCGTACCGGCGCCGAGCACGGGCGTGCCCAGTTCAGGCTTGGAAGCATAGGGCGGGAAGTAGAAGAAGTCCGCGTCCTGGCCGACCTTGGTGCCTTCCGGGAAGAAGGTCGGGATGAACGATGCCTGATGGTGCAGGTAGCATTTCGGCGGCACCGAGAAGAGGCCCTTCGGGCTGTCGCGGAAATCGGTCGCCGCAACCGCCTTGGCGCCGCCGTCGACCATCTTGTCGTCGGTCGCGATCTTGCCGAAGATGTCGATGGCGTTGACCACCGCCGGATCGTTGAACGGGATCTCGTTCTTCACCCATTTGTCGTAGACTTCCGGGGCCTGGGTGCGCAGCATCAGGTCTTCGACCCAGTCGGTCGCCGGCCAGCCGGTGGCGCCGCCCGAGCCGAGACCGATGCACCACGGCTTGCCGCCATCGGCGATGATCTTCTTTTCGAGATCGGCAAGCTCTTCCTGCGTCTTCGGCACCTTGTAGCCGGCTTCCTTGAAATTGTCCGGTGAATACCAGACCAGGGACTTCACGTCGGCCTTGTAGGGGAACGCGAAGAAGCCCGGCTTGCCGTCCTTGTCCTTGAAGGTGCCGAGATCGACCCATGACTGGCCGGCGCCGTAATTGTCCTTGACCCATTTCGCGGTGTCGTCGCCGAGGGGTGTCAAAAGGCCCTTCGATGCCAGGTCCTGGATCAGGCCCGGCTGTGGCAGCACGGCGATGTTCGGCGGGCTGCCGGCCTGTGTGTCGATGACGATCTGCTGTTCGTAATTCTCCGAGGAGGAGTATTTGATCTCGACGCCGGTGGCTTCCGAGAAATAGTCGAGAACGCCGCGCACCAGGCCTTCGTCCTCACCGCGCCACGGTCCGAAGATCGTCAGCGTCTCACCCTTGAGATCGACTTTCTTGAGCTCTTCGTAGTTCGCCCAGTTGAAGCGCTTGTCCTCACCCGGTTTGAACTTCAATTCGGCATGCGCGGGCGCGTTCAGGGCGAGCGTGGCAAACGCAGCACCCAGCAAAAGCATTTTCTTCATCGGTATTCCTCCCAGTGGGTCACACACACCGGACGGAACCTCCATTCCGCCCGCCGACGCCGCAGGACTGTGACTCAGTCAGAAAGGAACCGCAACCTTTCGAAGAGTCTTCCAAAGCGCTTTGGCTTTTTTGATCTCGCCATTGAATCGCCTGGAAGTCAAGAGGCTGGCGAGCTAATCGATTTAACTTCGCGCATTTGCGGCAGAAAAAGTGCGCTGCAACATGCTTTTATGGCAGCGCAGCAGCAATTCTTGTTTCAAACCGGCCCAAACCGCGTCTATGGTTCATCCTCCTATGGACCGGCCCTTACGGCACTTGGGTCGATTCAATTTAAAAGCGCTTTGAGGGAATGGAGACCTTTCGTGAACCTCAAGCAGCTCGCCCATATGCTGGCACTTTCGCAGACTACGGTAAGCCGCGCTCTGAACGGCTATCCCGAGGTCAACGAGGAAACGCGAAGGCGGGTGATGGATGCCGCCAAGCGCCACGGCTACCGCCCCAATCCGAGCGCGCGCCGGCTGGCGACCGGCAAGACCGGTATGATCGGTTATGTTCTGCCTACCGGTGCCGCCGTCGACATCGATCCGCATTTCGTCGAGTTCCTGTCCGGCCTCGGCGACTACGCCCGCTCGCACGAACTCGACCTGGTGCTGTCGCCGGCCGACGCCGACGACCAGGAGACGACCTACCGGCGCATCGTCGCCAACCGGCAGGTCGACGCCGTCTACATCTCCTCGCCAAGGCCCGCTGACCGGCGCGTGGCGCTGGTCAACACGCTCGGCATTCCCTTCATCGTCCATGGCCGCAGCGAAGGTTTCGATTTCGACTATGCCTTCACCGACATCGACAATGAGGGCGCCTTCCGCGAGGCGGCCAGGCTGCTGATCCAGCTCGGCCACCGGCGGCTGGCGCTGATCAACGGTGATGATCGCGAGACCTTCGCCATCCATCGCGAACGCGGTGTGCGCCGGGCGCTTGCCGCGAGCGGGCTGACATTGGGCGAGCACCATGTCTGCTCGGTTGATATGACCGAGGAGAACGGCTATCGCGCCACCAGGCGTTTGCTGGAAGCGGGCGACGCGCCGACGGCGATCGCCTGCTCCAGCCTGATCATGGCGCTGGGCGTCGTGCGTGCGGTGCGCGACCTTGGCCTGAGCATTCCGGGCGACGTGTCGCTGATCGCCCATGACGATGTCTTCCCCTGGCTGAGGCCTGAGAATTTTTCGGTGCCGCTGTCGACGACGCGTTCATCCATCCGTCTCGCCGGCGCCCGTGTCGCCGAGCGGCTGGCGGCACGGATTTCGGGACTGGAGGAGGGCGCCCGCGGCGAGGTCTGGCCGGTCGACCTGGTGGTCAGGGGATCGGTCGCCGGCGCGCCTGCCTGAGGTCAGAACCGGCTACGGCTGACCCGTCGCCTCGCGCGATATGGACAGCCCCGCGAGAAGCGGAGCGTACGCGGCGAGCCTGCGGGATACGAACTCCGTGAAGAGCCGCACGCGCTTTGTCTTGCGTGTCTCCCCCTGTGTGAGAAGCCAGAGCGTTCCGTACATGTGCAGCTCGGTGCCCGGCACCCTCACCAGCAGGGGGTCGGCATCGCCAATGAAGCACGGCAGTGTCGTCATCCCGAGCCCTTGCCGTACAGCAACGATCTGCGCCTCGCCGTCCGTGGTCCTGAACGGAACCCCCGTGGTGCGAACTTCGCTGGCCCAATCCGGAATTCCATGAATGCTTATGACGATCCACCGGATGGGATCAGGCGCGCCCGCACGCCACGCGGCCAGTCGATCGCGGGACATGTAGACGCCGCCGAACAGCTCCGGCCCCTTCAGGCCGTGAAGATTGAGCGGCAGGGTTTTGCGGTCGTAGACGACGCGGATCGCGACGTCGGCCTCTCGGTTGGTC
>NZ_RZRQ01000238.1:0-9258 GCF_003997785.1 Mesorhizobium sp. M7D.F.Ca.US.004.01.2.1
CTATTTGCCCTTGCGGACGGGGCGTACGGCAATCGGTGTCGTCGGCCTCGACAATGACAAGCAGGGGCCGCTGCTGACGCCCGAGCAGCAGCGCCTGCTCGATGCGCTGGCCGACCAGGCAGCGGTCGCCATCGAGCGTATTCAACTGGTCGCCGACGTCGACCGCGCCAAGCTCGCAGCCGAGGCGGACCGGCTGCGCTCGGCGCTGCTTACCTCCATCTCGCATGATTTGAAGACGCCGCTCGCCGCCATCATGGGCGCGGCCGGCACGCTGAGGGAATTCGCACCGGCACTTCCCGAACATGACCGGGCAGAACTGCTGACGACCGTGCTCGATGAATCCGAGCGATTGAACCGCTTCATCGCCAATCTGCTCGACATGACCAAGATAGAGTCCGGCGCAATGGAGCCGAACTACGCCTTCCACTATGTCGGTGACATCGTCGGCTCTGCCTTGCAGAGAGCCAGGAAAATCATTGCCGAGCACAACACCGAGACCGACATCCCATCAGATTTGCCGATGCTGAAGGTCGACCCCGTCCTGTTCGAGCAGGCGCTGTTCAATCTCCTCGACAATGCGGCGAAATATGCGCCGGCCGGTTCGACGATCCGCGTGCAGGGCTGGACCGACAACGGCTCCGTCCTCCTGCAGATCATGGATGAAGGGCCGGGCATTCCCCCTGGAGATCTGGAGCGGATTTTCGACACCTTTTACCGGGTGCGCAAGCGCGATCAGGTCCGTGCCGGCACCGGGCTCGGGCTGTCGATCTGCCGTGGCTTCATCGAGGCGATGGGTGGCACGATCACGGCGGCAAACCGAACCGATCGTTCGGGCGCGGTCTTCACTATCAAGATGCCGAAGCCGGCGAACCCGCCCAATTTCGACGCCTCGAATACGGACGATCTGGGTGACTTGGCATGACAAACTCGAACGTCAGGATACTGGTCGTCGATGACGAGCCGCCGATCCGCAAGCTGCTTCGCGTCGGGCTCGGCAGCCAGGGCTACGTGATCAGCGAGGCGCCGAACGCCAAGGTGGCGATCGAACTGATGGAGGCGGAGAAGCCGGACCTCGTCCTGCTCGACCTCGGCCTGCCCGGCATGAGCGGCCATGAGCTGCTGCGCAAATGGCGCGACGACGGTCTCGACATTCCGGTGGTCATCCTGTCCAGCCGCACCGACGAGGCCGGCATCGTCCAGGCTCTGGAACTTGGCGCCGACGACTATGTCACCAAACCCTTCGGTATGAACGAGTTGGTCGCACGCATCCGCGTGGCGTTGCGGCACAAGTTCCAGCAGCAGGGTGAAAAACCGGTGTTCCACACCGGCGACCTTAGCGTCGATCTGGTCAAGCGCATCGTCAAGGTCGAGGGCAAGGACGTAAAACTCTCGCCGAAGGAATATGATATCCTGCGCATCCTGGTGCAGCACGCCGGCAAGGTGCTGACCCACCATTTCCTGTTGAAGCAGGTCTGGGGCGATTCAACCGACGTGCAGTATCTCAGGGTCTATGTCCGGCAGCTCAGGCAAAAGATCGAGAAGAGCCCCGACCAGCCGCGTTACATCACCACCGAGACCGGCGTCGGCTATCGCCTGCGCGAGGTCGAGTGAGCAGGTCAGGTTTTAGCCGATAGCTTCCCGCGGCTGACCAAGGGGCATGGATACTCGCAAGGCCGCCAGGCAGCCGACAATGCCGAGCGGCACGAACGCAAGAAACAGCCAGGACGCGACATTCGCCGCTGCGTCGTGGTTCAGACCTTGCGAAAAACCGCTGGCATTGGCGACGATGCCGGCAAGTGCGGCACCCACGGCATAGCCGATGCGCTGCATGGTCGGCACCGCCGCCGAGGCGATGGTCTGCTCGCCCTCCGGGGCGGAGGCGACGATGACGCGCGTCAGGAACGGCCAGGCGATGCCGAAGCCGCCGCCTTGCAACAAGGCACAGATCAGGATCAGCGGGATGGAGCCCAGGGGTATCGTATAGGCGAAGCCGGCGATGCCGGCCGCGATCATCACCGCGCCGCCGATGATGATCAGCCGCTCGCGCTGCGGCGGCGCGTTGGCGACCAGGATCGACAGGATCGACCAGGCGATCGATTCGGCGGCAATGATGTAGCCGGTGGTCAGCAGCGGAATGTCGTGCAGGCTGGTCAGCAGCAGCGGCCCGTAGACACCGAAGGAACAGGTCGCCACAGAAAAGGCGGCAACCATGGTCATGCCGGCGCCCACAGGCGTGCGCCATGAGAACAGCCGCGCCGGGAACAGCCGCGAGCGCGGCTTCAGCGCGTCGATGTAAAAGAACAGCACCAGGCCAATGAGGCCGAGGGCCATCAGCAGCGAGGAGCGCAGCAAGGCGATGTCGACGCCGGCCGAGGCGATCAGCACCACGGCGACGGCAAGACAGCCAAGGGCCGCGAACGGGAAGGGCGGCGCCTTGCCTGTGCTCGTCCTGGGTTTCGTCGCTTCCGGCGTGTCGAGCACGATGAAGCTTGCCAGCGCCATGGCGGTGCCGCCGAGGGTGAAGATGCCGAAGGCCCAGCGCCATGACAACAACTCGGTCATGATCGCGCCGAGCAACGGTCCGCTGAAGGCGGCGACGCCCCAGATCGCCGACATGATGCCGAAAAGCTGCGGCCAGATGGCGCGCGAGAACAGCCGCTCGACCGAGACGAAGGCCAGCGACACCAGCGCACCGCCGCCAAGCCCTTCGATCAGGCGGCCGGCAAGGAACAATTGCATCGAAGGTGAGGTGGCGCAGATCAGCGCCCCAGCCGCGTAAAGCAGCGCGGCGACCACCATGTTGGTGCGCAGGGCAACATAGCTCACCAGTCGTCCGGCCGCTGCGCCGGCAACAATGGCACCGAGTTCATAGATGGCCAGCGACCAGCCGACGAGCTGCACGCCCGCCAATTCGCCGACCATGGCCGGCATCACCGTCGCCACCATCGTTTCGTTGGTGGCGTGCAACAGGATGCCGAGGCTGATGAAGCAAAAGCGCGCCAGGTCGCCGCTTGCCCACAATGTGCGCCAGTCGACCCTGTTTGTGCTGATTTCGGTCATTTCCACCCCCGCCTTCCATATCTCGACGCCAGCGCAGGACGCCAGAAGCCAGTGCGGGTTTCCGGCAGGACCATGCACATCGACAGCGCCGGATTGCGCGCCGCATCAAGGCGTTGTTGCGTTCGGGGCAGGCTTGTAAAACCTCAACCGCGATTGAGCTCAAGCGGTTTCTCGAGGATGGTTCGCGCGGCCGTCTTTTCGATCGGCGGCCTTTGTTGCAGCATCAGTTCTCGGTGCTGCGCAACTGGAACTGGCTGACGCCGATCGCGAGGTTCATGCCGGTCTGCGTCTGCAGGCTGAGTGGCTGCAAGGTGAAGGCCTGCGAGGAGCCGCCGACCAGAAGATTGGCGCCGGCGCCGACGGCCGCCGTCACCTCCGCGCTGGCGCCGATATAGTCGCCGGCCAACGCGCCCGGCGCATAGATGTTCTTCAGCGGCGTCAGCACGATCCACTGCATGACCGTCTGCTTCGTCGTGCCGATGTCGAGGCCGTATTTGTTGACGGCGCCGAAATAGGCTTCCGGCGCGAAGCTCTTGTCGGCGGGGTTGAAGGTGCAGCTCAAATCCTTGCTCGAGCCGAAAATGAAGCCGGTGCCGCCGCCTATGGCGCAATCGAGCGTACCGAGCTCTATGCCCTGGTCCTGGGCTTGCGCCGCCCCGGCAAACACGGTGGCGATCACGGCAGCGGCAATGGCTGTCTTCGGCATGGCGGTCCCCTCAAAATCAAACAAACGGCGCGGAACCATCCTATCTGGTTCCGCGCCGCAGGGTGAGGGGTCATGGAGCCCATGGCTCCATGCATTCACTTGAACGAGTGGATCAGCTGGAGCGAGGTCACAGCCACGGCAAGGTTGACGCCGGTCTGCGCCTGGACGCTGAGCGGCTCCAGCATGAAGGCGCTGTCCAGGCCACCAACCAGCAGGTTGGCGCCGCCGCCGGTCACGACGCTCGCCTCGGCGTTGACGCCGTAGTAGCTGCCGGCGAGATCGCCACCGTCGCGATCGCGGGTCGCAGCCAGCACGGCCCAGACCAGCTGGCCCTGATGCGTCTGGCCGACATCGACGCCGATCTTGGAGATGACGCCCGTGTAAATCTCCGACGGTCCGTGATGGTGGGGGCGGAAGACGCAGGAGACGCCCTTGTTGGACGCGACGATGTAGCCGGTGCCGCCATCAATGGTGCAGTCGAGCGTGCCGAGTTGCAGCTTGCCGGCGCTGGCAGGGGCAACGGCGAAGACCGTCGTGGCGAGGGCAGCGGCGCAGGCGAGTTTCTTGATCATGGGAGGTCCTTTCGCAAATCACTTCTTAACAACGGATTGGGTGGGTAGACCGTTCCGCTGAAAACTTGGCGCGATCAAGGCAGGAGCCAACAGCTTGCTGCCGGAGTTAATGCGCGGTTGCCGGATTGACGGGTCAGCGCCACGCCTCCTTTCGGACGCGAAGGACAAGCACCTTGATTGGCGCGAAGCCTGCTGAAATCGATATCAGCTGACGCGGGCGAGGCCATCCTTGGCCGGCTGGTAGGTCGGATCAAGGTGAACGGCTTCGCGATAGGATTTCGCCGCCTTGGCCTTGTCGCCGCGCCGCTCGTAGATCAGCGCCTGGTTGGCCCAGGCCTCGGCATTCTTGCCGTCGAGCTTGATCGCCATGTTGAAGTCCGAAAAGGCATTGTCTTCGTCGTTGGTCGCCAGATAGGAGAGACCGCGGCCGTTATAGGGTTCGGCGGCGTCGGGCGCCAGCGAGATGGCCGTCGAGAAGTCCTCGATGGCGAATTTGTGCTGGCCCTGGCTCTGATAGATCAGGCCACGATTATGGTAGGCGCGCGCGTCGGTCGTGTCGAGCTGGATCGCCTTCTGGAAGTCGTTGAAGGCGTCCTGGGTGCGACCCGCCTTGCGATAGAGATTGCCACGGCCGATATAGGCGGCGTCATAATTGCCGTTGATCTGGATCGAACGGTTGTAGTCCTCGAGCGCGGCGGTCTGATTGCCGAGGAAGCGCTGGATGAGCGCGCGGTTCGAATAGGCCTGGAAAAAATTCGGGTTGAGCTGGATGGCCTGGTTGAAATCCTTGAGCGCCGCCTGGTACTGGCCGCCACGGCCATAGGCCGAGCCGCGCACATTGTAGCCTTCGGGATCCTGGGGATTGCGCTGGATGACCGCCGACAGCGAGGAGATGTTCTCGCTCGACCCTTGCGCCTTGTCGATATTGTTGAATTCACCGGTCGGGCCGGCCGTTTGGCAACCGGCAAGCGCCAGTCCGGAGAGCAGGGCCGCTGTCAGGGCGAAACCACGCAATGCGGTCCCGCGCTCCACGCTTGTTGCGTTCATGTCTGCCCTGTCCTCACTTCAAGCCGCGTCGCTCAGGTCCGGTTCCCCCCTCCGGGCCGGGTCGCAATCAAAACAAAAAGGTGGCGGCGATTCCGCATCGCGCCACCTCTGATATCCTTCGAAAAGGACGAAAAATTGGCGTTAGAACCGCGGCGGACGCGGAGCACCACCTGGACCACCGGCGGCGCCGGCAGCAACCGGGCGGGGCGTCATCGGCAGCAGGCCTTCGCGCTGGGCGCGCTTGCGGGCCAGCTTGCGGGCGCGGCGGACGGCTTCAGCCTTTTCACGGGCGCGCTTCTCGGACGGCTTCTCGTAGTGACCGCGCATCTTCATTTCGCGGAAAATGCCTTCGCGCTGCATCTTCTTCTTGAGAGCGCGAAGCGCCTGATCAACGTTATTGTCGCGGACGAGTACCTGCACGGGCAATCCTGTCTTTCGGGTTTGATATCAACAGGCAAGCGGCCATAGCCACTAGCCTCCGCGGCGGTTTACACCACGAATTGGGGCGGCTGATAGCAGAATCATGCCGCGCTGTCCACAGCCGAAATGCACTTGGAGGCCAACCGTAGCCGGTTTGCCCCAGGATCAAGGGACCGACTAGGCCGTGGCAAGGTGAAGCCGCTCGAAATCCTCGAAGAACTCGCCGTAGTCGCAGGTGATCTCCTCGCCCGCGGCGATATCGCGGGTCGCGGTGGCTCCGCCATACTGTGAAAAATCCGTGTTTGGATTGCCGGCATGGTTCATGAAGCGCCCATTGTCGACTTCATAGACCATGAAACCCGGCCGGTCCGGGCTCGGATAGGCATAGCGGTCGAGCAATTCCCTGAGATGCGAGGGCGCTGCCTCGTATTTGTCCATCGGAATCAGCCGGTCGAAATCGGGATCGAGCCGCCAGATCGAAGCGCCTTTCCTGATGGGCTCGGCAGCGAACACGCCGACGCCCTCGATTGCGCTCGCAGCCACATAGGTTCTGATCAGCATCATGTTTGCAGGACCGATTTTGGCAAGAAGACCCGTTTCGACAGGAAACGGCATCGCCAAATCGCGGCGAAAAAGCAAGACCGCCGTCTGCCTGGCGGCTATGAACATGCCTATTCGCCGCGAAAAACCCATCACGTCCGGTTGATCGACACGCCGCCATCGGCCAGTAACGCCGTTCCTGTGGTGAAGCTCGAGGCGTCGGACGCCAGATAGAGCGCCGAGCGGGCGATCTCCTCCGGCACCGCGACACGCTTCAGTGCATGCAAACCCTCGACGAAGGCCCGCGATTCCGGAGTCTTGAAGGTTGCCGCCGGCGTGTCGGTGCCGCCGGGCAGCAGTGCGTTGACCCGCACGCCTTTCGGCCCGTATTCGGCGGCAAGCACCTGCGTCAGCCCGATCAGGCCGGCCTTGCTGGCGGCATAGCTGGTCATGCCAGGCATGCCGATGGTGTGGCCAACGAAGGTGGAGGTGAAGATCAGCGAACCGCCACCACGCTCGACCATCGCCGGCACCTGGTATTTGGCGCCGAGAAACGCGCTGGTGAGATTGGTGTCGAGCGTCTCGCGCCAGCCTTCCAGCGACAGTTCGGCTATCGGTCCCATCAGGCCGACGGCGCCGGCATTGTTGAACGCGATGTCGAGCCCACCGAACTTTTCGACCGCCGCATCGACAAGGGCTTTTGCATAGGCTTCGTCGCGGACATCGCCGGCAAGCGCGACAGCCATGCCATCGGCGTCCGCGATCTCGGCGACAAGTGCATCGAGCTCGGCCTGGCGGCGGGCGGCGACGATGATCTTGGCGCCTTCCTCGGCAAAGAGTTTTGCAGTGGCGCGGCCGATGCCGGAACTGGCGCCGGTGACGATGGCGACCTTGTTGGCGAGTGCGAACATTTTCTGCATCCTTGTCGTCGCGCCGGTCTAGCCGGCAATTGGATGCTTGGTCGCAAATGGGGCGAGTCGGAGCCACCCGATACCTGCAAAGGCCGCGTCGCCCTAGCTACTGCTTCAGCAGCCAACCGAGCCGATCGAGCGAGAATGCGTAGCTGATGACGATGAGCAGGGCGACGATGATGCCCGTGATCGTGCAACCGGCGACATAGAATCCGGCAGCACCGCCAAACAGGATGACCAGTTCGAGCACCAGCCGCACCGCGCCGGGCACAGGTACCGGTGCGCGGCCCGACCGGCTTGGGTCGTTGAGTACCGCGAAGGTCCCCCACAGCACAGCCGCAATGAGCGGCAAGGCCAAGGCGAGGACCCAGCGCCACCATCCGTCGGAGAGGCTCCAGCCGGCGATGCCGAGGCCGAGCAAGGCGGCAAGCTCCAGCAGAAAGCGCAACGTCATATTCCACCAGGCGTTGCCCATATTCGTCCTCCCAAGTCTCGCGGCAGGCAGTGTGACTGAACGCAGCGATGGCAGCCAGATCGCATGCGTCTTTTTCGTCGTGGCGCAAAACGGCAAGCGCCGTCGCAAACAGCGCAAGGGTGGAAGCGCTGTTTCGCTAGTGATACACCTCGCGCGTCGGGACCGAATGAATGCCCGGCCGCTATTTCGCGAGGCCAGGACGTTGAAGAAGTATTCGGTATTCGCCATCGCCCGCGAGGCCATGCGCGGCCACAAGGGCTGGGAGGAACAATGGTCCTCGCCTGAGCCGAAGAAGGAATACGACGTCATCATCGTCGGCGCCGGCGGCCATGGCCTGGCCACCGCCTATTACCTTGCCACGGTGCATGGCATCACCAATGTCGCGGTGCTGGAAAAGGGCTGGCTCGGCGGCGGCAACACCGGCCGCAACACCACCATCATCCGCTCCAATTATCTCTATGACGAGAGCGCCGGCATCTACGACCATGCGCTGAAGCTGTGGGACGGGCTCAGCCAGGAGCTCAACTACAACGTCATGTATTCGGCGCGGGGCGTCATGATGCTCGCCCACAATGTGCACGACATCCAGGTGCTGAAGCGCCACGTCCACGCCAACCGCCTGAACGGCATCGACAATGAATGGTTGTCGCCGGAGCAGGCAAAGGAATTCTGCCCGCCGCTCAACACCTCCAAAGACGCGCGCTATCCGGTGGTCGGGGCTGCGCTGCAGCGCCGCGGCGGTACGGCGCGCCACGATGCGGTTGCCTGGGGCTATGCGCGCGGCGCTTCGGCGCGCGGCGTGCACATCATCCAGAATTGCGAGGTCACAGGCGTCAAGCGGGCCGCCAACGGCGCGGTCATGGGCGTCGATACGACGCGCGGCTTCATCGGCGCCAAGAAGGTCGGCGTCGTTGCCGCCGGCCATTCCTCGGTCATCATGAACATGGCCGGCGTGCGCATGCCGCTGGAAAGCTATCCGCTGCAGGCGCTGGTGTCGGAGCCGGTCAAGCCGGTGGTGCCCTGCGTAGTGATGTCGAACACGGTGCACGCCTATATCTCGCAGTCCGACAAGGGCGAGCTGGTGATCGGCGCCGGCACCGACCAGTATGTCTCCTATTCGCAGACCGGCGGCCTGCACATATTGCAGCATACGCTGGACGCCATCTGCGAGATGTTCCCGATCTTCACGCGCATGAAGATGCTGCGCTCGTGGGGCGGCATCGTCGACGTCACGCCCGACCGCTCGCCGATCCTGGCCAAGACGCCGGTGCCCGGCCTCTATGTCAATTGCGGCTGGGGCACGGGCGGCTTCAAGGCGACGCCGGGCTCCGGCCATGTCTTTGCCCATACGATTGCCAAAGACGATCCGCACCCGATCAACGCGCCTTTCACCATCGAGCGCTTCCGCACCGGCCGCCTCATCGACGAGGCGGCGGCGGCGGCGGTGGCGCACTGATGATGGCGCAGATGGCTGTGGCGATGCCGCTGATGCTGGCGGGGGAACAAGTGCTGGCGGGGGGACGGGGC